>JASJEC010000003.1 GCA_030064845.1 Kiloniellales bacterium | reverse complement strand
TAGGAGCCCGGCGCGTCCTCGATCACCGGCAGCTTGCCGTCGCCCGGCGTCCGGGCGGATACCTTGCCGCCGCTCTTGGCCTGGACCCATTTCGCCCAGACGGGCCACCAGGATCCGGGATGCTCCTTGGCGCCGCGCAACCAGCCGTCCGGGTCCTCGGGCAGCTTGCTGTTCGTCCAGTGCGAGTACTTGTTGCCGGCGGGCGGGTTGACGACGCCGGCGATATGGCCGGAGGCAGCCAGCACGAACTTGACCGGGCCCGAGAACAGTTGTGTGCTCGCGTAGGTCGACTTCCAGGGGGCGATGTGGTCCTCCCGGGTTGACAGAAGGAAGGCGGGCGTCTCGATCTTGGTCAGGTCGATCGGCACGCCGTCCAGGGTGACCCCGCCCGGCTCCACCAGCAGGTTCTCCTGGTACATCTTGCGCAGATAGAAGCTGTGCATCGCCGCCGGCATGCGCGTGGAATCGGAGTTCCAGTACAGCAGATCGAAGGGGAAGGGGTCCTGGCCCAGGAGGTAGTTGTTCACCACGAAGGACCAGATCAGGTCGTTGGCGCGCAGCATGTTGAAGGTGGTCGCCATCTCGGAGCCCTCGAGATAGCCGCGCGCGTGCATCTTCTCCTCCAGGGCGGCCAGCTGCTCCTCGTCGATGAAGACGCCCAGCTCACCGGCCTCCGTGAAGTCGGTCAGGGCGGTCAGGAAGGTGGCGCTGGTGATCCGCTCGTCCTTCTTGACCGTCATGTAGGCGAGCGTGCAGGCGAGCAGGGTGCCGCCCAGGCAATAGCCGATCGCATTGGCCTGGCGCTCGCCTGTCGCCGCCTCGATCGCGTCGAGCGCCGCCAGCGGGCCTTCCAGCATGTAGTCCTCGAAGCTCTTCTGGGCGAGCTTCTCGTCGGGGTTGACCCAGGACACGACGAAGACCGTGAAACCCTCGCCGACGGCCCACTTGATGAAGGAGTTCTTCTCGCGCAGGTCCAGGATGTAGAACTTGTTGATCCACGGCGGCACGATCAGCAGCGGCCGCTTGTAGGCCTGTTCGGTCGTGGGCTCGTACTGGATCAGCTGCATGAGCTCGGTCTGAAAGACCACCTTGCCGGGCGTGACCGCGACGTTCCGGCCGACGTCGAAGGCGTCATGGTCGGTCATCTTGATGTCGAGCCGGCCCTTGCCGCGCTCCAGGTCCTCGAGCAGGTTCTGCAGCCCCTTCAGCAGGTTCTCGCCGCCCGACTCCAAGGTCGCCTCGAGCACCTGGGGGTTGGTCATGATGAAGTTCGAGGGCGCCAGGGCGTCGACGAACTGGCGGGTGTAGAAATCGACTTTCTTGGCGGTCTTGTTGTCGAGGCCCTGCACGTCCTGGACCGTGGACTGCAGCCAGCGAGCCGACAGGAGGTACGACTGCTTGATGAAGTCGAAGATCTGGTTCTCCTCCCAGGCCGGGTGGGAGAAACGGCGGTCGTCGGCGAGCGGCTCGATCACCGGATCGCTTTCCCCGCTCAGGATCCGCTGGCCGGCCGACTGCCAGAGCTTCATGTAATCCTGCCAGAACGACATCTGCGCCTGGACCAGCAAGGCCGGGTCGCTCATCATCCGCGCGGTCATGGCCATGAAGGCGCCGCCGATGTTCAGAGGATCGAAGCTGGGGGCCGCGCCGTTGACACCGCCGGTGGCCTGACGCTCCAGCCAGTCGCTCACCAGCTTTTGGCTCTTCTCGCCGATCTCGGCCATCGCCTTGGACAGCTTGACTGGATCGGGGATGTTGAACTCCGGAGCTTGCTCGCTGGACATCTTTGTTTCCTTGGTCACTAGATCGTTGGCAAAATAGCTGATAAGGCTCGATTTTATCGGAGCCTGGCTTATAGGGCCAACGGGGATTTAAATGCTGCGCTGCGGTAAGTACCGGCCGGTCTTGGGCGAGTCAAGGTTAGGGGCGCGGCGCCCGGCGGTCCGACGCGGCCTGGCCGGGCGGTTGCGCCGCCTCTGGCGTGTCGCGCCCGTCCTGGTGCTGAGCGCCTGCGCCGGCGGCGAGGGCTTCGATCCGGCCGGCTGGGTGACCGGCGAGGTGGCGCCGCCGGAGCGGATTTCGACCGAAGGCTTCGATCCCGACGCGCCCTTTCCCAACCTTTCGCGGGTTCCCGATCGGCCGCCCCGCCCGAGTCCCAAGCGCGACCGCGTCGCCGATGTTCGCGACCTGGCGTCCCAGCGCGGGACCGAGGCCCGCCGCAGGCCGCCGCCGGCCGAAGTCGACACGCGGCCGGGCGCGCCGCCCCCGCCCGCGCCGCCGCCACCGGGCGCCGGCGCCCCGGCCCCCGACGCCGGGGCGGGCAGTGCCAGGCTGGCCGCGGTGCCGCCCGGCCAGCTCGTCGCGGTGTTCTACTTCCCCGGTATCGCCTCCGAGCTCGATCCGGCCGACGGGCCGCTGCTGCAAGATGTCGCCCTGCTGCATCGCCAGCGGGGCGGCGCGCTGCGGATCGTCGGCCACGCCGAGTGGGACGCCGCCGGCGAGGCAAAAACGGGGCAGGTCGAGCGCCTCCGCCTTTCCATGACGCGCGCCTCGAGGGTCGCGCGCCGACTCGAGTCGCTCGGCAGCGACCCGCAAGACCTGATCGTTTCGGCGGCCGGCGATGCCGCGGCGGCGGCAGCCGGCGGCGCCCGCCGGCAGCGGGTCGAGATCTTTCTGGTCGAGTGATCGGGAACTGGAAACTTGCCGCCGGCCCCGCTACAAGGTCGGTCCGATCGGGCGCCGCGCCCGCGCTGGCACGGCAGGCCGCGGCGACGACCGCGCCGGTCGCTGCCATCCGATTGGATGAGGGAAGGGGGGAAAGTGAGCACTGCTCTTAGGATCGGAGTCGCGGGTCTCGGCACCGTGGGGTGCGGCACCTTGTCGCTCCTGGCCCGGCACGGCGACCTGATTGCCGAGCGCGGCGGGCGCCCGATCCTGGTCTCGGCCGTGTCGGCGCGGGACCGGCGCAAGGACCGGGGCGTCGAGCTGAGCGCCGTGCGCTGGTTCGACGATGCCGTGGCCATGGCCGCGGACCCGGAGATCGACGTGGTGATCGAGCTGATAGGCGGCGCCGACGGCGTCGCCAAGACGCTGACCGAGCGCGCGCTGGCCGGGGGCAAGTCGGTCATCACGGCGAACAAGGCGCTGATCGCCCATCACGGCACGGCGCTGGCCCGCCTCGCCGAGGAGAACAACGTAACCCTGGCCTACGAGGCCGCGGTCGCCGGCGGCACGCCGGTCATCAAGTGCCTGCGCGAAGGGCTCGCAGCCAACGACTTCTCGCGCATCTACGGCATCTTCAACGGCACTTGCAATTACATCCTCTCGACCATGCGCGGGACCGGCAGGGAGTTCGGCGAGGTCCTCGCCGAGGCCCAGAAGCTCGGCTACGCCGAGGCCGATCCCAGCTTCGACATCGACGGCGTCGACGCGGCCCACAAGCTGGCCATCCTGGCGGCGCTGGCGTTCGGCTGCGAGGTCAACTTCGACGGCGTCTACGTCGAGGGGATCCGCGAGGTCTCGGCGCTCGACATTGCCTACGCCGAGGAGCTCGGCTACCGGATCAAGCTGCTCGGACTGGCGCGCCGCATCGACGGCGGCGTCGAGCAGCGCGTGCATCCCTGCATGGTGCGCCGCGAGACTCCCATCGCCAACGTCGAGGGGGTGTTCAACGCCGCCGTGGCCGAAGGCGACTTCTGCGACTCGATCGTGATCGAGGGGCGGGGTGCCGGCGGCGCGCCGACCGCCTCGGCGATCGTCGCCGACCTGATCGATCTGGCCCGGGGCATCCGCCTGCCGCCCTTCGCGGTGCCCGCCAGCCGGCTGCGCTCCCTGCCGTCGCTCAGGATGGAGCGCCACGTCGGCTGCTATTACTTCCGGCTGATGGTGGTCGACAGGCCGGGCGTTATCGCCGATGTCGCCGCGGCTCTGCGTGACGAGGAGATCTCGCTGGAGGCGATGCTGCAGCGCGGCCGCGCGCCCGGCGAGGCCGTGCCCGTGGTGATCACCACGCACGAGACCGAGGAGGCGCGCATGCGCCGGGCCCTGGACCGGATCGCCGATCTGGAGGCGGCGTTGGAACCGCCGCGCATGATCCGGATCGAGGACTTCTAGCCGGAAGAGCGGCCGGGTACCGGGGACTGCGCGGGCTGACGACTCCGCGAGACGAGGGAGGAACTTAATGGCGAGTGGGATGGATCGGAACCTGGCGCTGGAAGCGGTCAGGGTGACCGAGGTGGCGGCCCTGGCGGCCTCGCGGCTGATGGGCCGGGGCGACGAGAAGGCGGCGGACCAGGCGGCCGTCAACGCCATGCGCGCGGCGCTCAACAGCCTGCCGATCGACGGCACGGTGGTGATCGGCGAGGGCGAGCGCGACGAGGCGCCGATGCTCTACATCGGCGAGAAGGTGGGCGCCGGCGGGCCCGCCATCGACATCGCGCTCGATCCGCTCGAGGGCACGACGATCACCGCCAAGGGCGGCAACAACGCGCTGGCGGTCATGGCCATGGCCGAGGCCGGCGGCTTCCTCCACGCGCCGGACACCTACATGGACAAGATCGCCGTCGGCGGCGGTTTGGAAGACGACGTCGTCGACCTCGACGAGTCCCCGGCGGTCAACCTGAAGAACCTGGCGAAGGCCAAGAAGGTCGAGGTCTCCGATCTGGTGGTCTGCATTCTCGACCGGCCGCGCCACGCGGAACTGATCGCCAAGACCCGGGAGGCCGGGGCCCGCATCGCCCTGATCACCGACGGCGACGTCTCGGGCGTGATCGCCACCAGCCAGGTCGAGAGCGGCGTGGACATGTACCGCGGGACCGGCGGCGCGCCGGAGGGCGTCCTGGCGGCGGCCGCCCTGCGCTGCATCGGGGGCCAGTTCCAGGGCCGCCTCGTGTTCCGCAACGACGACGAGCGGGGCCGCGCCCATCGCTGCGGCATCACCGAGTTCGACCGCAAGTACAAGCTGCACGACCTCGCCGGCGGCGACGTGATGTTCGCCGCCACGGGCGTCACCGACGGCACCATGATGAAAGGGGTCCGCCGTTTTCAAAGCGGCGCCACGACCCAGTCGATCGTGATGCGCTCCAAGACCGGCACGGTGCGCACGATCCACGCGCAGCACAATTTCAAGCGCAAGCCCTGGATGGAAAACCTGGGCGGGTGATCTCCGCTCGGCGCGTCAAGGTTCTATACATATCCGATCCGCTAGTCTGACGTGTGCCGCCGCGGCCGCCGCTGGGATCGCGGCGCCGCCGGTCGACCCCTTGCGCCGATACCGGGCGCGCGGATGCCAGGATGCAGGTCCAATACACCCTAGAGCACGCTGACCTGAAGGCTTTCGCCCAGTTCTGCATGCCCGGCCCGGCCCGGCCCGGAGGCTCACGGTCCAATCTCCTGGGCTGGCTCTGTCTCCTAGCGCTCGTGGTCCTGGCCATCGTTTTCTTCGAGGATCTGATCGCCTTCGATTGGCATCACCTCACCTCGGGCCTGCTCTGGGTCGCCGGAACCCTGGTGGCTCTCCTCGTCTTCCATAACTTCTGGGCCGGTCGGCAGGTCCGGCGGCACTTCGATCAGCCCCTGACCGCGGATTTCGACGATGACGGTCTCTCTCAATCCGACGGCACGACCCGCTCGGTGACGCCCTGGGCGGCGGTTCAGCGGATCGGCCGCTCTCCGCGGCATCTCTTCTTCGTCTTCGGACATCAGAAGGGCGTTGTCATTCCAACCCGCGGCATCGAAGACCCGGCGACGATCGAGCGGATCCTGGCCCGGGTAGGCGAGCTGCGCCCGGATCTCTCCGTCGAGGTCATCGGGCCGGTCTCCAGACAGGCCAGAAAGACCTTCTGGCTGCTGGGCCTTCTCGGTCTCCTGCTGCTGCTGGCGGCGACACCCTGGATGCTCGATCCGCTGCGCGACAAAGCGGTCTTGCCGGGTGACCTGGGCACGGCATCCTATCGCGTGACGACCACCGGCGGCGCCGATCCGGCCGACCCTCTGCCCCTGGTGATCTACCTCCACCCGCTGGCCGGCTTTCCCGAGGTCTTCGGCCTGGTCAAGCGCAAGTGGGATTTCCCGGCGCGGGTTGTCGTGCCGGCCGGACCGGAGTGGCACTGGATCGGCTATTCCTGGTTCGGCTTCGACGACGACTGGGACGTCTTCGTCGGCGATGTCCGACGCTCGGCCGATTTCGTCGCGGCCTTCACCCGGCTCATGGCCGAGCGCTATCCGACCCTCGGCCGGCCGATCGTCACCGGAGCCTCCCAGGGCGGCTCGGTCAGCTACGCCCTGGCGGCCTACCATCCCGAGCTTTTCGCCGCCGCCCTGCCCGTGAGTGGCGCCATGGCCGGCGATCTGCCGGAACGCGAAGCCCCGCCCGAGATCCGGGTGGAGGCCTTCCACGGCGGCGAGGACCAGGCGGTCAGGCTCGAGTGGGCCGAGTACACGATCGAGCAGATGCGCGAACAGGGCTGGGACGTGGCTTTCACCGTCTATCCCGATGTCGGGCACGCGATCGGCGGTGAGGCGAAGGACGCCTGGCGCCGCCGGCTCGCCGAGCTGGTCGGGGCGCAGGCCGAGGTCGCCGGCACGCCCAAGTAGCCCGGCGCGCTTGCTGTTTGCGTTGCTGCTTCTAGACTTCAAGATCTTAGTCGCGAGTCGGCGATTCGCGGCATCTTTCGGTTCTGCAGGGTTGAGCGCATGCAACCGGCCCCGTCTTCCGGCGATTCCCGTCCCTGCCTGCTCAACGTCGAGCGCTCCCTGCGCGGGCGGCGCTGGGAGGCGCGGCTCGCCGACGACCGGCTCGGCCTCACGCTCGCCCAGAGCCTCGACCTGCCCGAGGTGCTGGGCCGGGCATTGGCGGCGCGGCAGGTCACCCTAGAGAGCGCCGAGGATTTTCTGGCGCCGCGCCTGCGCCGCGCTCTGCCCGATCCTCTCGGTCTCAAGGACATGGAGGCGGCGGTCGCGCGGATCGTCCGGGCCTTGGAAGCGGGCGAGGGGATCGCGGTGTTCGGCGACTACGACGTCGACGGCGCGACCTCGGCGGCGCTGTTGGCGCGGTTCTTCGCGGCGCTGGGCGTCGACCTGCGGGTCTACGTGCCGGACCGCTTCGCCGAGGGCTACGGCCCCAACAAGCCGGCGCTGCAGCGCCTGCGGGACGAGGGCGTCTCCCTCGTGATCACCGTCGATTGCGGCGTCACCGCCTTCGAGGCCCTCGAGTCCGCGGCCCGGTCCGGCCAGGACGTGGTGGTCGTGGACCACCACGGCGTCGAGGCGGAACTGCCGACCGCCGCCGCCGTGGTCAACCCGAACCGCGCGGACGACAGCTCCCGGCTCGGCCAATTGGCCGCGGTCGGCGTCACCTTCCTGCTGGTCGTGGCGCTGAACCGGGCGTTGCGGGACATGGGCTGGTACCGGCGCCGGGCGGAACCCGACCTGATGGCCTGGCTCGACCTGGTCGCCCTCGGGACGGTCTGCGACGTGGTCGCCCTGACCGGCCTCAACCGGGCCCTGGTCTCCCAGGGCCTCAAGGTGATGGCGCGGCGCGAGAACCCCGGCCTGGTGGCCTTGGCCGAGGTCGCCGGGGTCAGCCGCCCGCCCGGCACCTACGAGACGGCCTTCCTGCTCGGGCCCCGGATCAACGCGGGCGGCCGGGTCGGCACGCCGGATCTGGGGGCCCGGCTGCTCGCCACCGGTGATCGCGCGGAGGCCGCCGACCTGGCCGCGCGGCTCGACGCCCTCAACCGGGAGCGGCGCGAGATCGAGCAGGCGGTGCTGGATCAGGCCCTCGGCCAGGCCGAGTCCGCCCTGGCCAAGGCGGGCTCCGCCGGCGGCCTGATCTGCGTCGCCGAGGAGGGCTGGCACGCCGGGGTGATCGGCATCGTGGCCGGCCGGCTCAAGGACCGCTTCAACCTGCCCGCGCTGGTGATCGCGGTCGAGGCGGGTATCGGCAAGGGCTCGGCGCGCTCCGTGCCGGGCGTCGATCTCGGCGCGGAGGTGCTGGCCGCGCGGCGTGCGGGGCTGCTGATCAACGGTGGCGGTCACGCCATGGCGGCGGGCCTGACGGTCGAGGCCGGGCGGATCGCGGAATTGCGCGCCTTTCTCGCCGATCGCCTGGCGCGGCGGATCGCCGAGTCCGGCTATCGTCCCGCCCTCGGCCTGGACGGCGCGCTGCGCCTGCGCGCGGCCAGTGCCGAGCTGGTCGCGCTGCTGCAGCGGATGGCGCCCTTCGGCGTCGGCAATCCCGAGCCGCGCTTCGCCCTTCCCGGCGTCCGAATCGACCGGCCGCAGGTCCTGACCGGCGGGCATCTGCGCTGCACGCTGACGGGACCGGAAGGCGGACGGCTCAAGGCCATCGCCTTCCGCGCCTTCGACGACGGGCTGGGCGAGGCGCTGGCCAAGAGCGGCGGCCTCCCCTACCATCTCGCGGGCAAGCTCCGGCCCGACGACTGGGCCGGGCCCGGCGCGGTTCAGTTCATCATCGAGGACGCGGCGCCGGCCGAAGGCTAGGAGACTTCCCGATTCCGAGGGCAGCAACCCTGTTGGCCAAGGCGGTGCTGCTCTTTGCGGCGGGGCTCGGCGTGGCCGGGATGACCCTGGCGCAGCAGGCGGCGCCGGCCGAAGAGCAGGTCGACCTCGAGCTGGTGCTGGCGGTCGATACCTCCTCCAGCGTGTCGCCCGAGGAGTTCGATCTGCAGATGCGCGGCCTGGCCGCGGCCTTCCGTCATCCGGCGGTCATCGCGGCGATCCGCGCGACCGGCGACCTCGGCATCGCGGTATCGCTGATCCAGTGGTCCGACAGCCGCAAGCAGTTCACCGCCATCGACTGGCTCAAGGTCAAGGACGAGGCCTCGGCCGAGCGCTTCTCCGAGGAGATCGAGAACACGCCGCGCTTTCTGATCGGCGGCGGCACCTCCCTGGGCGGTGCGCTGACCTACGCCGTGCGGCAGTTCGAGCGCAACACCTTCACCGGCCGGCGCAAGGTGATCGACGTTTCCGGCGACGGCCGCACGAACCAGGGCGCGCAACCGGCCCAGATCCGCGACCGGGCGGTGGCCGCGGGGATCACGATCAACGGCCTCGCGATCCTCAACGAGGACATCTATGTCGACCGCTACTATCTCTACAACGTGATCGGCGGCACCGGCGCCTTCGTCATGTCGGCGGCCGACTACGAGGATTTCGCCACCGCCATCCTGGAGAAGCTGGTCAAGGAGATCGCCGGCGTCCCGGTGGCCGGCCTGCCCGAGCCGACCAGCCCGACCCAGCTCGCCGAGACGCCGGGTGACGGCGCGGCGCCGCCCGCCTTCCGGCCGCTGGACTGGTGAAGGCGGAGACTTGCTTTTCGCAGGTCCATTCGCTATCTGAACGCCCAGCGAAAATGCCTGCGACGACCCCATCGTCTAGCGGTTAGGACATCACCCTTTCAAGGTGAAGACACGGGTTCGATTCCCGTTGGGGTCGCCATATCCCTTTTGCTCTCAAGTCTCTCACGGATCCCTAGAGCAGATCCGGCTTTGACTGAATCGCCGGAGGCGATCCATCAAACCCGGTGAATCTGCTCTAAACCTAAGATGTAGAGCGGATTCAAATGTTTAGTTGGAGACCACGAAGTGGTTCCATCTAAACACGATCCGCTCTAGGCGCGACACATAGCAAATGTGTCCCAGCGGTGCGCGAGCGTTCAGGCACCGCTGGGTAAGAGCACAGCCCCGGCAATGCGGGGCGCGTCGCCTACTTCCGGTCCGGCCTCGAAAGCCTCTCTTCCAGGGCGTCGAGGCGGGCTTCCAGTGCCTCGAGGACCGTGTCGCGGCGCTCCAGTTCCGCTTCCAGGGCCTCGATCCGCCGGTCCTTCTCGCGCCCGACTTCTTCCAGCTCCTTGACCGCGGCCAGAGCGACGCCGGCCAGGTCGCGCGGCGAGATCGTGGTCTCGTCGCTGCCCAGCCCGAAGGCGGCGTGGAAGTCCTGGGCCATGGGCCCGACGTGGCGCGCGCCCGTCTCGTCGTCCTTGTAGGACCAGGCCGAGACCGGCAGGGCCGCCACCTGGTTCAGCACCGTTGCGCCGTCGAGCGGCTCGATGTCCCGTTTCGCCTGGACGTCCGAGCCTTCCCGCAGGGTGCCGTCGATCTGCAGGTTGCCGTTCGGCAAGAGGAAGAAGACGGTATTGCCCGAGTTGATGACTCTCAGGGAGCCCCCCTCGGTGAATCGCAGCTCGCGCGTGCCCTTCTTGGCGATGAAGGCGTTGTTGGTGCCCATGCCGATCTTCCAGCCTACCGCGCTGTCGGTGTTCGACAGCTCGATCTGCGGGTTGCCGTTGTTCTCCAATTTCAGCAAGGAGCGGTTGGCGACGGTCCCCGAGTTCTCGTCGACCAGGATCTGACCGGTGCCGTTGGACCTCGTCACCTCGAGCGACGCCGCGGGGGAGTCGGTCCCGATACCGATATCGTTGTTCGCGGCGATAAAAAGACTGTCGGTGTCCGCGCCGGGTTTGATCCTGAACGGCAACTGGCTGCCGTTTGTCACGTCGCGGATGAAGAAGTTGGCCTCGTTAACGGCGACATCAAAGGTCTGGGGCGCAAAACCGCTGGTGCCGTTCTGCTCCAGCCGCAGGGTCGGGGTGTCGCCGTCTGCGGAGTGCAGCTCCACGATCGGGCTGCCGGTACCGAAACCGACGTCCCCCTGGGCGTCGACCACGAGCGCGTCATTACCCGCGCCCGCCTGGATTGTGAAGGGGTTGGTGGTGGTGGCGCCGACATCCTGCACACGGAAGTATTCCGGGCCTCCGGTGTTTGAACCGTTGATTTCGATGCGCCAGTCCCTGGTGGGGAAGCCCGCTGAGACCGAAGTGTCCTGGAAATGGATCCGAAGATTGTTCTCCTTCAGGCGAAGTGTGTCGAAGCCGAAGCTCTCGTTGCTGACGCAGTCAAGGCCGATACAGGCGCTGCCCTGCACGATCAAGTCCGTGGCAAAGACTTGAGCGTTAGTGACTGCGCCCGGAGCACCGGCGGTTGCGCGCTCCTCTTCGACCTCGTTTCCGAGGACCACATAGCCGGCGTCGATCGAGAAGCTACCCGACTGCACCATCTCCGCCGGATCCGGCAACGCGCCCGAAACCCTGAGGGCCGCGACCAGGCTGTCGCAGTCGGCCGCCTCGCGGCAGGCCGCCATGGCGTCCCTGGTGTCCGGATCGAGGGCGGGCGCGCCCGTCACCTGATAGGTGTAGGATCCATCGGGCAGAACGGCGCCGTTCTCGTCGAAGATCAGAAAGACCGCTGTGGCTCCGCCCGGGTAACGCCGCGTGACGTCGATGCCACCGGGTCCCGAGGCGGAAACCGTCAGGCTTTCGACCGCAACCAGCGGCTCGACCGCGAGCCCGTCGGGACCGACGGTCACCTCGGCGACCTGCGCGCGCGCTGAAACGGCGGCCGCCACCATGGCGACCGAGAGAGCTGCTGTCCGGAACCAGCGCCGGCCAACGGAACAGGGCCGGCGCGAGCCGGACCACTTCGCTTTGTTCGACATAGGCTGCTACCCCTCCGCAGGGGGCATCTATAATGCCCCTAATTCCATATTTTTTCTGAGGTTAACAGAAAGCAACTTTCGGGGGAAGTGCCGAAACCAACATTCTCGCGGCAGCCCTCGGAATCGGTGTCGTGACGAAACCAAAGCGTCGAGAAGCGGGTCGGCCCAGTCGCTCCTCTGGCCGTTACTTGATTCCCTTTGATAGGTCCTCCGGAACTTGCAATGATGGCATGTAATGAACCAAGAAATTGTGGGCAGGCAGGAAGAGGTCTAGCGGTCATGAAGGCGAGCTTGGCGGGCGCCGCTCGGCGGAGAGTTCCGGATCGCTCGGCTCGGTGCCCGACATGAGGGCCGCCGGGCTTCTCTTGCCGCTCCTCTTGGGTGCCTTTTCCCCCGCTCTTGCCGGCGACCAAACGAGCGTAGCGGGGCCGGAGACGGTCAGGTCGATCGTCGACGCGATCCAGAGCCTGGAAGGCGACCGCGATCCCAAGTGCCACGCGACGGCCACGCGCCTGGAGAACTTCATGTACGGCACGCCGCTGAGCCCGGCGGCCCGGCACGAGAAGATCGTGCTGCAAAAGCAGCTCATCCGGGCCGTGTGGGGCAGGGCGTCGGAACGCGGCGTCGAGGCCGGCCGCCAGTCGGTCGCCGAAGCCGACATCGCGCCGGCCGCTGCTGTGCATCTGAGCGTTCAGTCGACTTCCGAGGGCGGCCATCTCGTCATCGCCACGGACGGTACGCGGCTCCCCATCACGCGCCGCGACTACGAGCACTATTCCAGCGTGGCCTATGCGCTGCGTGCCGTCCTGGCGGTGGAACAGGAGCAGCTTCTGGACCCGGATCAGCGTTTGCTGCCGTTGAGCGAGGAGGCGGTCGCCGTGCTCGAGGACCTGCTCAACCTCCACACGCTGGCGACGCTCCAGCTCGCCGACCGTCTGGCGCGAGCCGAGGATCGGCGAGAGATCTCGGCGGATGGACTCAGATCAGCCTGGCTCCAGGTCGGCGCGGCGCCGGCCGCGGCGGAAGTCGAGACCGTGGCGGGCGGCGCGGCCGCGCCGCCGCGCAGCGACTTTGGCGTCATCAAGTCGGTAGTTCGCCAGAAGATCGCCTCCTACGCGGCCTACAACGAGATCTCCCTGCCGGTGTTCCTCCGGAACCTGCAGGTCTACTTCGCCCGCTACCGCTGGCCGAAGGACCCCGAGACCGCGAAGGCCTTCACGAGCTTTTTCACGGAGACCATGGTGGCCTTCGTCATCGATACCCTGAGGCTGGCCGACCAGCGGGCCCGAGCCGCCGGCCATGCCGTCATCCGCGCCGAGGACGTCGAGCCGGTCGTCGAGCGCTTCATTCCCTTCCGGGTCAACGCCTACGAGGACGTCATCTTCTTTCCGCGCCTCGCGGGCGAGCAGGTGGTCCTGGAATCCTACGACGTCGATTCCTTCCGGGATTCCGGACTTCACTGGCACTACCTCCAATTCGCGCTGGACCATCCGACTCTCGACGTCACGCTGGAGCCGGATCCCTTCGCGGCCGAGCTGATCGTGGAGGGCGTCGCGCAGTTCGGCGTGCTGGCACTGCGCATGGCGGGGATCCAGGCAAAGGAAGCCAAGGCCGAGACCCTTACCTCGGCCTTCCTCGAGAGCGGACTGCGGGAGATCCAGAGACGCATCGATGCCCACGCCTCGGCGCCGGCCGTCGAGCCGCGCTCCCAGCGCATCCACTCCAGCCTGGCGCGCGCCGAAACACCCCACGGCAAGGCCTTCTTCACCGACGTGACGGCCGAGGCCGGCATCGCCTTCGAGCACCGTTCCGCGGACTGGCTGAGCCGGCTGTTGCGCAGCTATCTGCGCAAGGGCCCGAATGTCGGCACGCTCGCCATTCCTCCGGCCTTCGGCGGCGCCGGCGTGGCGGCCGAGGACATCGACGACGACGGTCTTGCCGACGTTCTGCTCGTGGGCGGTCTGGGGAACGCGCTCTACCTGAACCGTGGTGACGGCACGTTTCGCGACATCTCGGCCGAGGCGGGCCTGAGCTTCCGCCGTCCGGACGGGCACGCCGGCGAAGCGCGGCAGCCGGTCATTGCCGATTTCGACAACGACGGTCTGCAGGACATCCTCATCACCTATGTGAACGACGACCATCGCCTCTACCGGGGCCTTGGCGGCGGGCGCTTCCAGGACGTCAGCGCCGAGGCCGGCCTCGGCGGCGGCGGCCTCGTCGGCGGCCCCGCCGTGGTCTTCGACTACGACCGGGACGGGCTGCTCGACCTCTATATCGGCTACTTCGGGGACTACCTTCACGGCGTCATGCCGACGCTCAGCCGGCGCAACACCAACGGGCTGCCCAACAGGCTGTTCCGCAATCTCGGCGGCTTCCGCTTCAAGGACGTCACGGCCGGCAGCGGTCTCGACAACAGGGGCTGGACCCAGGCGGCTTCCCACACGGACCTGGACGGTGACGGCTGGCAGGACGTGATCGTCGGCAACGACTTCGGCGTGAACGGCTACTACCGCAACCTGGGAAACGGCCGCTTCGAGGACATTGCCCCGAAGCTCGGCACGGACAAGCCCTCCTTCACCATGAACGTCGGCATCGCCGACGTGAACCGGGACCTCTTTCCCGACATCTACATCTCGAACATCGTCACCATGGCGAAGGACGACAAGTACACGATGCCCTCCGCCGAGACGCCGATGCACTTCGATCCGGTGAGCATGGCCCGCATGCGGGTGGTCGAGGCCAACGACCTCTTCACCTCTGTCGCCGAGGGCCGGACCTTGCTGCGCTACCGTCTCTCGGACGCCGTGGCCCGCGGCCTGTCCTCGACCGGCTGGGCCTGGGACGCGGACTTCTTCGACTTCGACAACGACGGCGACGACGACCTCTACTGCCTGAACGGCATGAATGAGTACGCCGTCTACTCCGACACGCCCTACTACACCTCTGTGCACGACGAGAAGATGGAGATCAGCCTGCCGGTAGCCCAGCGGGAGACCAACGTGTTCTTCGTCAACGAGGGCGGCAAGCTGCAGAACCGTTCCGAGGCGAGCGGCGCTGATCTCACGGGCAACTCGCGCAGCGCCGCCTATCTCGACATCGAGAACGACGGCGACCTCGACGTCGTGCTGAACAACTACCACGGCGCGGCGGTCCTCTACCGCAACGAGCTTGAAGCCCAGGGGAGGAACTGGCTGAAGGTCCGCCTGGTCGGCGACCCGGCGCTGGGCAGCAACCGTGACGCCATCGGTTCCAGACTCGTGCTGAGGGCAGAGCCGGGCCTGCAGGTCTGGCGCGAGGTGCACGGCACGATCGGTTATCTCTCGGTCCACCCGCGCGAGCAGCACTTCGGCCTCGGCGGCGCGACCGAAGGCCGGCTGACCATCACCTGGCCGAACGGGCAGAGTGAAGAGGTCGGTCCTCTCGCGGCCAACCGCCGCTACGTCATCACGCAGGGAAGGGGAGCGGAGGAGCGCTAGAGCAGATCCGGGTTTGACTGGATCGCCGGAGGCGATCCATCAAGCCCGGTGAATCTGCTCTAAACCTTAGATGTAGAGCGGATTCACATGTTCAGTTGGCAACCACGTAGTGGTTCCATCTAAACATGATCCGCTCTAGGAAGGGGCCGAACATTAGGTCTCTGCTCTGCAAGGCAATGAAGCGTCTTGGGCACGCGCGTTTTGTTGGGATTTTCCTCGCCGGCGCGATCTTCGGCGGGCTTCCGCTCGCCGCCGCCTCTGAACGGCCGGTGGAGAACCGCCTCGCGGGGGAAGCCAGCGCCTATCTCGCGCAGCACGCCGACAATCCCGTCGACTGGTATCCCTGGGGCGAGGAGGCCTTCGCCAGGGCGCGGGCGGAGAACAAGCTCATCTTCCTCTCGGTCGGCTACGCCACCTGCTACTGGTGCCACGTCATGGAGCGCGAGGTCTTCTTCGACGAGACCAGCGCCGCGCTACTCAACGCCCATTTCATCGCCGTCATGGTCGACCGGGAAGAGCGGCCGGACATCGACTCGCTCTACATGTCGGTGCGGCGCTTCACCGGCGGCGAGACCGGCTGGCCGCTTTCCGTGATCCTGACGCCGGAGCGCAAGCCGCTGTTCGCCGCCGGATACCTGCCGAACCCGGAGTTCCGCGAGCTCCTCGAGGCCTTTCGCCGCGGCTGGGCGACGGATGAGGCGCGCTACCGGGCGCATGCGCGTTCGATCCTGCGTCTCTTGGCCCGCAGCCACGCCCTGCCGGGCCGGTCTGCCGACGAGACGCTGCCCGATCGCGCGCTGCTCGCCCGGGCGGCCGCGCTCTATGCCAAGGACTACGACCGGGACTACGGCGGTTTCGAGCAGGCGCCGAAGTTTCCGCGGCCGGCGGTGCTCGAGATGCTCATGGCGCTCTACGAGCGCGGCGGCCACGACGAGGCCCTCGAGATGGCGGTCGGCACGCTGGAGGGCATGGCCCGGGGCGGGATCCACGACCACCTTGGCGGCGGCTTCCACCGCTACGCCGTCGACCGCGCCTGGCGGGTCCCGCACTTCGAGAAGATGCTCTACGACAATGCCCAGCTGCTGCACGCCTTCGCCCGCGCCTACAGCCTGACCGGCGAGGAAGGGTTCCGGCGGGTCGCTGAAGGCATCGCCGGTTACGTGGCGCGCCGCATGACCGACCCATCCGGTCTGTTCCATTCGGCCGAGGATTCGCAGACCGAGGGCGTGGAAGGGGCCTACTACCTGTGGCGGGCCGACGAGCTGCGCGGCCTTCTGTCGGCGTCGGATCACGCCCTGGTGGCCGCGGCCTACGGCGCTTCCGGCGAGCCGCCCTTGCACGGCGCCTACGTCCTGCACCGAAGCGGCGGCGAGGCGGATCGCCTCGCGGCGCTCGGCCTCTCCGGCGCGGCGCTCGATGCGCGCCTCTCCGCGCTGCGGGATACGCTGCTGGCCGCGCGCGGCAAGCGGCAGACGCCGTTTCGCGACGACAAGTCGGTCGCCGCCTGGAACGGGCTCATGATCGAGGCGCTCGCCTACGCCGGCGTCGCGCTCGAGCGCGAGGACTTCCTGCGCCAGGCGGCGCGCGCGGGATGGGCATTGCAGCGGACGATGATCGACGGCGAGGGGAGGCTGCTGCGCGTGGCGAATGGCGGGCAGGCGAGGATTGCCGCCTATCTCGAAGACTACGCCGCCGTGATCCTCGGCTTCACGGCGCTCTATCGCGCTAGCGGCAATGCTTCCTGGCGCGCAGAGGCGGCCCGCTTGGCCGAGCGGATGATCGCGCGCTTCGACGATCCGCGGGGCCGCGGCTTCGCGGACGTCGCGTCCGGCGCCGAGGAACTGGTCGTGCGCCCGCGCAATACCGAGGACGGCGCGCTGCCCGCCGGAAACAGTCTCGCGCTGCGCGCGCTCGCGCGCCTCGCGGCCCTGGGCGAGCCGCGTTTCGTTTTACAGGCTCGCAAGATCGCGAGCGCCTTCGCGCCGGCTCTGGACGCGCGGCCCGACTCGCTGCCCTACATGCTCTGGGCCCTCGAAGAGCTCCACGCCGTGCCGCCCCCAGGCGCCGCTGCGCCGCCGCGCGCATCGGCCGAGGTGGTCGGCCTGGCGACGCGCCTCGACGCGAGCGAGAAGGGGGCCGCGCGCGGCCTTGCGCTGATCGCGGAACTGCGGATCGCCGAGGGGTGGCACGTGAACGCCAACCCGGTGACCCTGGACTTCCTGGTGCCGACCCGCCTGGACGCGGCGATCAGCGGCGGCGACGTCCTGCCGGGGCCGGTCTACCCCGCCGCCAAGATGCTGCAGACGCCCCTCGGCGCCCTCGGCGTCTTCGAGCACGGGGCGCGGCTCGTCGTGCCTCTGCCCGGCGGCTTCGTCGAAGAGGCGGCGGGCAAGACGGTGGAGTTGCGCCTGGAAGCCCAGGCCTGCAACGACACCGGCACCTGCCTGCCGCCGGAGACCATAGAGTCGAAAATGTACTTCTGACCGGCGTGCCTCAATCGTCTCCCTGGCTCTTTGGCCTCGCGCCGATCTTGATACGAAGAGCATCGCCGCCTGCTAGCGTATGGATTTCGCCGTCGAAGCCGATCTTCACCGGCGCCGCCGGGCCTTTGGCCGCCTCGATCTCCAGCTCGTCGCGATGGACGCGGACGTCCAGCCAATGGCCGCGATAGCGGAAGCGTTGGCTGACCGAGTGCATGTGCTCCGGCAGGTTGGGATGGAAGAACAGAGCGTCGTCCCGCGCCTCGAGGCCGGTATAGCAGCGTTGTATGATGTCCACTGTCCCGCCCATGGCGCCCAGGTGAACGCCCTCGGCCGTGGTTCCGCCCTGGACGTCGCTGATATCGCTCTCGAGCGCCTCGCGGAACACGTCCCATGAGCGGTTGCGGTCGATCCGGGCGAGCAGCCAGGCGTGGACGATCCGGCTCAGGGTAGAGCCCTCCGAGGTGCGCGGCATGTAGTAGGCCACGTTGCGCCGGATCGCCTCGTCATCGAGCGGGTAGCCGAGACGCTCCAGCAGCCGCCGCAGCTCGCCGACCGAGAAGAGGTAGAGCAGCATGAGCACGTCAGCCTGCTTCGAGAGCTTGTAGCGGTTGGGGTCGTCGCCTTCGGCTTCCAGGATCCGGTCGAGACGTTGGATGTTGCCGTATCGCTGCCGGTAGTCGTCCCAGTCGAGCTCCGCCAGCTCGTCGTAGCCCTCGAACTGGCGGATGACGCCGTCGTCCCCGATGAAGAGCCGCATCTTCCGGCTCATCGCGTCCCAGGTCTCGATCTCTTCCGCCGTGATTCCCAGCCGGTCGCGCAGGGCTTGGCGGCGCACCTCGTCCAACATGTCGAGCGTGTCGAGCGCGCGCCAGCAGACCCAGGCGACCATGACGTTGGTATAGGCGTTGTTCGCGAGGCCCGGCTCGTCGCTGCCGGGGTAGCCGTCGTGGTACTCGTCGGGGCCCATGACGCCGCGGATCTCGTAGCGGTCGAGTTTCGGATCGAAACGCGCCAGGCTCGCCCAGAAGCGGGCGATCTCGAAGATCATCTCGGCGCCGTAGAAGGACAGGAAAGAGCGGTCCTGGGTCGCCTGGACGTAGAACCAGACATTGTAGGCGATCGCCGCGTTCACGTGGCGCTGCAGACGCGAGCGGTCGGCGATCCAGCGCCCCGATTTGGGATTGAGATGGATCTCCTGGGTTTCCTCCCGGCCGTCGCTCGCGCTCTGCCACGGGAACATGGCGCCGCGGAACCCGGCTTCCCGCGCGTTCCAGCGCGCCTCGTCGAGGCGGCGGAAGCGGTAGAGCAGGAACGAGCGGGTCACGTCGGGCAGCCGCAGGGTCATCCACGGCAGCACGAAGAGCTCGTCCCAGAAGATGTGGCCCCGATAGGCTTCCCCGTGCAGGCCCCGGGCCGGAACCCCGGTGTCGAGATCGATCGTGTTCGGCGAGGCCGTCTGGAGCATGTGGAAGACGTGCAGCCGCAGCACCAGCTGCGGGTGCGAGTCCGGTACGAGCTTGATGTCGCAGCGGCGCCACAAGCCTTCCCAGGCCTGTGCGTGTTCGGCCAGCATCCGGGCGAAGCCGGCCGCCCGGGCGAGCTGCTTGCGCGCCGCGAGGCCGCTCTCCGAGATCCCGCGGTCGCGCGACGTGCACAGGGCCACGGTCTTCTCGACCCGGACGCGTTGGCCGGCCTCGACCTCGCAGTCAAGCTCCTCGGCGACGTAGCCGGACTCCTCGATCGGATGCCAGGCGGCGGCGCATTCCGAATCGTCGATATAGACCCGGGTCCGCGCGCACTGGACGATCTCCACCCGCGACTGAGAGGTGCGCACGCGAAGCAGGATCCTTTCCGAGTCGGCCGCGCTCTCGATCGGCTCGAGGTGCTTCGAATTGAGGGAACGGTATCGCGCGACGCCCTTGTTCTCGACCCTGCCGTCGAGCGCGGCGCGTATCCGGATCCGGCCGGCCCAGTTCTCCGGAACGAGGCTCAGTTGCACGGCCGCGAGGTGACGCCGCTGCATGTGGACGAACTGCTGGAGATTGAGGCGTGTTTCCCGGCCTTGCGGGTCCCGGCAGCGGATGCGCCGGATCAGGAGCCCGCGTTTCAGGTCGAGCTCCTGGCGGTAGTCGAGGAGCTCGACCCGGCTGAGGTCAAACCAGTCGTTCTCGTCGTGGAGGCGTACCTCGAGGCAGAGCCAGTTCGGCAGGTTGACCAGGTCCTCGTTGACGATCTCCCGGCCGGCGATCTCGGTCGGCAGGCGGTTGTAGAGGCCGGCGGCGTAGGTGCCCGGGTAGTGGATCTCGTCGGCGCTCGTCCAGGGGCCGGCGCCGCGCGTGCAGAAGTAGCCGTTGCCGAGGGTGCAGAGCGCCTCGCGCAGGCGCTCCTTCTCCGGCTCGAAGCCTTCGTAGGTCAGGACCCAGGAAGCATCCTCGCTCATCGCCCGATCTCCTCCGCCAGTGCGTCAAGAAAGCGGCCGACCTCGCCAGGATCGGCAAGCGCATAGTCGGCCGCAGTGGGGCGGCTGTCCTCGAGAACGACAACGCCGAGACCCCATCCCCGCAGCGCGCGGAAGGCGTCCTCGTCGGTCGTGTCGTCGCCCAGATAGATCGGAACCGTCTCGTCGCGCGAGAGGCCCATGGTTTCGACCAGCCAGGTCACGGCGCGACCCTTGTCCCACGCGACGTCTGGGCGCAGCTCGAAGACCTTCTTGCCGCCGCCTTTCTTGAGCTCCGGGCGGCTGGCCAGCACGGCGTCCGTGGCCGCCTCGACCGCGTCCAGGTCCTGCTGCGCCACGAGGCGGTAGTGAACGGCGACCGAGAAGCGCTTGGGCTCGATCAGCGCGCCGCCGATGCCGTCGAGTCGCTCGTGCAGCTCCGCCACGGCGCTGTCGACGACGGCCGGAATGTGCGCCACCGGCTCGTAGTCGCGGGTCCAGTCACCGGGCCCGGCGATCTGAAAGCCGTGGCTGCCCGAGTAGTAGAGACCCTCCAGGCCGATCATCGTGCGGATATCGTTCAGTCCGCGGCCACTGACGACGGCGACGGGGCAGAGCCCGGCCAGGTGCTCGACGCGCCGCCGCATCGCGTCGTCGAGGATGGCGAGGTCCGGCCGATCGACGATCGGCGTAAGGGTGCCGTCGTAGTCGAGGAAGACCGCCGGCCGAAGGCCCCTGAAGCAGGCGGCGATATCGGGGAAGGCGGAGAGCGCCGAGGGCAGGGGCGCGCTCCCCGGCGCGCCGAGCCCCAGATCCCCGGGTTCCAGAAGAGCGAGATCGGAGACCACGACGTCGGCTCCGTTCGCCTTCAGGTCGTCCGGGTGGCCCGTGCGGTCCACGCCGACCACGAAGCCGAAGCCGCCGCGGCGTCCCGCCTCGACGCCCGCGATGGCGTCCTCGACCACCGCCGCCTCGCCGGGCGCGACGCCGAGGCGGCGGGCGGCCTCCAGGAATATGTCCGGTGCGGGCTTGCCGGCGAGGCCGAGGCGGCCGCTGTCGATGCCGTCGACCCGCGCGTCGAACAGGCCCGTCAGTCCGGCGCCCTCGATGATGGCGGCGCAGTTCCGGCTGGCCGAGATCAGGGCGACTTTCAGGCCCGCCGCCTTCAGGCGGTCGATCAGCGCGACCGTGCCGGGGTAGGGCCGGGCGCCCCGGCCCTCGAGCAACTCGAGAAAGGCCCGGTTCTTGCGGTCCCCGAGCCCTTCGACGCTGTCCGGTACCGGCGGCTCGCCGGAACCGCTCTCCGGCAGGGAGATCGCGCGCGACGCGAGAAACGCGCGCACGCCGTCGAGGCGCGGCTTGCCGTCGACGTAGAGCCGATAGTCGCTGTCCGCGTCGAAAGGGACGAAGGGCGTTCCCGCGCCTTCGGATTGTCGTTTCAGGAAGTCGTCGAAGACAGCCTTCCAGGCGGCCGCGTGGATCCCGGCCGTCTGCACGACCACGCCGTCCATGTCGAAGATTACCGCCGCGATCGATCGGCCTGACATGACCCGCCCCCCCGTTCGTGCCGCCCGTAGGCGGGCCCTGTCCAATGTCCGCCGCCCGGCCCTTTCGCTCCTCGCCGCGAGGACGCTCCCACCGCGCCACTGGCGCGTACATCTTTCCTGCAAGCGGGGGCCTCGCGCAACCGGAACAGCCCCTTCGGCTAGGAGTGTTCGTGTCTGGGTCCGCCTCTGCTAAACTAGAGCTAGTTCAGATGCAGTGTAATCACTGCGGGTTGCCTCGTTACCCAAATAAACGGCATGAAGGTTCTCATCTATTCAGTGGTGCTGGTTCCGGCGTTTTGCCTCGCGCCAGCTGTGGTCGCGGACCCTGCCAAATCGTCAGAATCCCTATCCACCCAGTGCTGGTCGGATCCTTGGCCGAAGCCTTGGCTGCACGCTTATGGGAAAAATTTTTCCCCTCAACCGGTAAGAATCAATCTCGAGAACCCGAGCGACAAGGATCTGGAAATCTGCGTTTACGATAGAGTCTGTAATCAGGTCGTCTACTCGGGAATCCTGAACCGAAGATCCTTGGCCATACTGAATCTTTGCTCCAACGAGAAGCGCCGCGGTTCCATGCTGGTTATGGACCGGCAGGGAAATACTCTGCGGTATCAGGACCTTCGTAGGAAGTCTATCAAGCTGCCGGTGAAGCGCCGGTAAGCCCGACCCATCCGCTTCCAAGACGACGTCACCGGCGTGCTAGAGATCCTTGCACAGCCGCAGCGAGTCGTAGATCGCGGCGTGGACGTTGCGGCTGGCGACGGCGTCGCCGACGCGGAACAGCCGAAACAGCCCGCCGGGGTTGTCGCCCTCGGGTTGGGGCCGGCCGTCGAGCAGGGCGGCCTGGTCGGTATGGCCGTGGTTCGTGGCCTGCTCCTTGAGGCCGTGGAACACCTCGTCCATGGGGATCGTCCCGTGCTCGACCACCAGGTGGTCGACCAGGCGAGTCTCCTCCGCGCCGGTGAATTCGTTGCGCAGGGTCACCTTGAGCCTGTTGTCCTGTCTTTCCACGCCGGCCAATCGGCGGTCCGGGGTCAGCGTCGCGCCGTGCTGGTAGAGATGCTCCAGGAAGATCGGAAAGCTGAGAGTGCCCATCTCCGCCGCCGCCATGCGGTCCGGCGTCACCAGCTCGACCTGGCAGCCGCGCTCGGCGAGGAACTCGGCGCAGGAGGGGCCGGGGTGCTGGCCGTTGTCGTCGTAGACCATGACCGAGCCCGAGAGCGTGACCGAGCCCGAGAGCACGTCGACCACCGAGAGCACAAGGTCGGCCTGCTCATCGAGCACCGGGTCGGGCAGGCCGCCGGTGGCCATGATGACGATATCCGGGCGTTCGGCGATGATGTCCACCTCCTCGGCGTAGCGGTTGGTGTGGACGGTCACGCCGAGGTGCTCCAGCTCGTGCTCGAGCCATTGAACGATTCCCACCATGTCGCCGCGCCAGCTCGCCTTGGCCGCCAGGTTGACCTGCCCGCCCAGGGCCTTCGCCGCTTCGAAGAGCACCACCTCGTGGCCGCGCTCGGCGAGCACCCGGGCCGCCTCCAGGCCGCCGGGGCCGCCGCCGACAACGACGGCCTTCTTGCCCGGCTTGTCCGACCTGGGGACGACGTGGGGCATGGTCGCCTCGCGGCCCGTGGCGGCGTTGTGGATGCAGAGCGCCTCGCCGCCGGCGTAGATCCGGTCCAGGCAGTAGCCGGCGCCGACGCAGGGCCGGATGCGCTCCTCCTCGCCGCGCATCAGCTTGCTGACGATGTGGGGGTCGGCGATGTGCGCCCGGGTCATGCCGACCATGTCGAGCAGGCCGGCCTCGACGGCGTGGCGCGCGCTGGCCAGGTCGATGATCCGGCAGGCGTGGAACAGGGGCAGCTTGACCCGACCACGGAAGTGCTTGAGCACGTGCAGGTGCACGCCGAGCGGGTCAGACATGCCGGGCATCATGTGGGCGAGCGTCTGGTCGCTCTCGATCTGGCCGCGGTTGATGTTGAGGAAGTCGACCAGGCCGCTCTGCTCCATCTTCTCGGCGATGTCGAGGTTCTCCTCCAGGGTCAGGTCGTCCTCCAGGTCGCTCTCGGAGCCCATGCGGATACCGACCACGAAGTCCGGGCCGACCTCGCGGCGCACCGCCTCCAGCACCTCGAGCGAGAAGCGCATGCGGTTTTCCAGCGAGCCGCCGTAGCCGTCGCTGCGCTTGTTGACCCGGCGCGACCAGAACTGCTCCAGCAGGTGGCCGTGGGCCAGCAGCTCGACGCCGTCGAGGCCGCCCTCCTTGACGCGGCGCGCCGTAGCGGCATAGGCCGCGACCGTGCGGTCGATGTCGTACTGGTCCATCTCCTTGGGGAAACCCCGGTGGGCCGGCTCGCGCACCCGCGAAGGCGCGATCACCGGCAGCCACTCGCCGTCGTTCCAGGTGGTGCGCCGGCCCATATGGGTGATCTGGCACATGATGGCGGCGCCGTGCTTGTGCACCCGGTCCGCCAGGGCCTGGAAGTGCGGGATGACGGAATCGTCGGCGGCGTAGATCTGGCCGAAGACCGAGGGCGAGTCGGGAGCGACATTGGTCGAGCCGCCGAACATGGTCAGCCCGATGCCGCCCTTGGCCTTCTCCTCGTGATAGAGCTGATAGCGCTCGCGCGGGTGCCCGTCCTTCACGTAGGCGGGCGCGTGGCTGGTGCTCATGATGCGGTTGCGGATGGTCAGGCCCTTCAGCGTGAAGGGCTCCAGGAGCGGGTCCTGCCTGGTCATGGCCGCCTGTCCTCCGGTGCTCGTCCTGGTCTTCGGCTGCTCGTTCCTCCGATCTTTGGTCAGGCCACCCCGCCTGGCAATGGCGAATTCGAGCGGCAGCGCGCGTCTGCTGCCCCATCCGATGTCCATGCTATGCTGGCCGGGGGTATGACATGACTTTTGAGCAGGGCATCGTCTTCGCCGTTCTCGGGGCGGCCATGGCGCTTTTCGCCTGGGGGCGATGGCGATTCGACGTGGTCGCGGTCCTGGCACTGCTGGCGCTGGTTGCCGCAGGCATCGTGCCCGCCGCCGAGGCCTTCCACGGCTTCGGCCACCCGGCGGTGATCACCGTGGCCGCGGTCCTGATCATCAGCCGCTCGCTCCAGGACTCCGGCGTGGTCGACAACCTCGTACGCTTCCTGGCGCCGACCCGGCACCGGACCACCACCCAGGTCGGCGCTGCTGGCGCCCTGACGGCGGCGATCTCGGCCTTCATGAACAACGTCGGGGCGCTGGCGCTCATGCTGCCGGTCGCCCTGCGCTCGGCCCAGCGGGCCGGGCGCTCGCCGGCCAAGGTGCTCATGCCGCTCTCCTTCGCCTCGCTGCTCGGCGGGCTGGTGACCCTGATCGGCACGCCGCCCAACATCATCGTTGCGACCTTCCGCGGCGACGCCGCGGGCGAGCCCTTCGGCATGTTCGACTTCACGCCGGTCGGCCTCGCCGTGGCCTTGGCCGGCATCGCCTACATCACCCTGATCGGCTGGCGGCTGCTGCCGGAGAACCGGCACGGCGAGGCCGCGCGTGAAGGCCGTTTCCGGATCCAGGCCTATACGACCGAGGCGCGGGTCGGCCCGAGCTCCCGGCTGATCGGCCGGAGCGTGCGCCACCTCGAACGGCTGTGCGAGAACGAGGCGACGGTCATGTCCATCGTGCGCGGCGAGCGCCGCCGACTCGCCCCGCGGGGCATCGAACGGCTGCGCGCCGGCGACATCCTGGTGCTGGAAGGTGACCCGGCGGCGCTCGAGCCGCTGTTCGACGACGGCATGCTGCGGCAGCTGGCCGAGCACGCCGTCAAACCAGAGGAGGTCCGCTCACCCGACGTCCGCGTCGTCGAGGCGGTGCTCATGCCCGACTCGCCGATCGAGGGGCAGAGGATGCGGGCGCTCAGGATGCACGACCGCTACGGCGTCAACCTGCTCGCGGTGGCCAGGCGCGACCGCAGTCCCGTGGCGCGCCTGGCCAACGTGCGCTTCGAGACCGGCGACGTGCTGCTGCTGCAGGGCGAGCGGGAGACGCTGAACCAGGTGATGGACGACCTCGGCTGCTTGCCCCTGGCCGAGCGCGGTCTGCGGCCGCAGAACCCGCGCCGCCGGGTGGTCACCCTCTCGATCTTCGTCGCCGCCGTCACCGCGTCGGCCTTCGGCTGGGTGCCGATCCAGATCGCCTTCGTCGCCGCGGTCGCGGCCCTGATCCTGGCCGGGCGCATCGCGGTGCGGGACGCCTACGAGAGCATCGAGTGGCCGGTCGTCGTGCTGCTGGCGGCGCTGATCCCGGTCGGCGAGGCCCTGGAGGCGACCGGCGGCACGGCGCTGATCGCCGGCTGGATCGTCGGCGCCGCCGGCGACCTGCCGATCTGGGCCATGCTCGCGCTCCTGGTCGTCGCCTCCATGTGGCTGTCCGACCTGATCCACAACTCGCCGACGGCGATCCTCATGGCGCCGATCGCCGTCTCGGTCGCCGGAGCGTTGAACCTCTCGATGGACCCCTTCCTGATGGCGGTCGCCGTGGGCAGCGCCTCGCCCTATCTGACGCCGATCGGCCACCAGTCCAATGCCCTGGTCATGGGCCCCGGCGGCTACCGCTTCACCGACTACGCCAGGATGGGCGCGCCGCTCGAGCTGCTGATCGTCGCGGTCTCGGTGCCGACGATCATGGCTGTCTGGATGCCCTGACGGCAGGGCCCTCAGGAGCGCGATCTTAACGAAAAATTTCCCATCGCCGTCTAGTCCGGAACTATGCGTTCGAACTATTCCCATCGCGCCGCGACCAAAGACGCCAAACGCCTGCAGATTCTCCTGGTCGAGGACGAGCCCCAGATCGGCAAGGCCGTCGAACTGATGCTCAAGAGTTGCAGGCACAAGACCGACTGGGTCACGCGCGGCGAGGAGGCGGTGGCCCATGCCGTCAACCAGCCCTACGACCTGATCTTGCTCGACGTGATGCTGCCGGGGATGGACGGCTACGAGGTGCTTCAGCAGCTCCGCGCCGCGGGTGTCGAGACGCCGGTCATCATCCAGACCGGCCTCGTCCGGCAGGACGAAGCCAAGCTGGGCTTCAGCCTCGGGGTCGCCGACTACCTGGTCAAGCCGTTCAACCGGGACCAGTTGGTGACCCGCATCGACTTGGCTCTGGCGCGAACCCGGGAAGAGCCGCCGGAGGAACCTGCGGCGCCCGATCCAGAACCCGAGCCCGAGCCGGAACCTGCCCCGGGCCGAAAACCCGTGATCCGTCTGGCCCCGCGGCCGGGCCGGGAGCGCCGGGAATCGGAGCGCTCCAGCGTCCTGCAGGGCGCGGTCATCGTCTACCGGGCTGCCACCTGCACCATGGACTGCGTCGTGCTCAACCTCTCGGACGGCGGCGCCGCGCTCCAGCCGGCCGATCTGCCCCACTGCCCCGATGAGTTCACCCTGCGCATCCACATGGGTCCGTCCTACAGATGCGTGGTCTGCTGGCGCTACCGCAACAAGCTGGGCGTTCGCTTCGTCTGAGCCCCGTAGAGCGATCCTCCAGAACAGATTTCTCAAGGACTGACGCAGGGGTGCGATCCGGCTAGACTGCCCGCCTCATCTGAAGAGGGAAGCAAGCCGTGATCGTCGAGCAGATCTGGACCGCCAACGCCTATCGCAACTTCAACTACCTAATCGCCTGCCCGGAGACCGGCGAGGCGCTGGCGATCGACCCCTTGGATCACAAGAAGTGCCTGGCCAAGGCCAAGGAGAAGGGCTGGGAGATCACCCAGATCCTCAACACCCACGAGCACGGCGACCATATCGGCGGCAACAAAGCCATGGTGAGGGCGACCGGCGCCAAGCTGCTGGCCCACGAGAACGCCAAGGACAAGATCCCGGGCATGGACCGGGGCCTGGGCGCCGGCGACGTCATCAAGGTCGGCAAGTCGGTCGAGCTGGAGGCCCTCGACACGCCGGGCCACACCATGAGCCACGTCTGCCTCTTGTCCCGCACCGACCAGCCGGCGCTGTTCTGCGGCGACACGCTGTTCAACGCCGGCGCCGGCAACTGCCACAACGGCGGCCACCCCAACGAGCTCTACCACACCTTCGCGGCCCAGCTCGCCAAGCTGCCCGACGAGACGCTGATCTATCCGGGCCACGACTACATCGCCAACAACCTGCGCTTCACCCTCGACCGGGAGCCGGACAACGCCAGGGCGGCAGCGCTGCTCGGCGACGTGGACGACCAGGACCCGGACGAGGCGCTGGTCTCGACTCTCGGCCTCGAGAAAGAGATCAACACCTTCTTCCGGCTGCACAGCCCCAGCGTGATCGCGCGCCTGCGCGAGGCCTTCACGGACCTGCCGGACCAGCCCGACCCCAAGACGGTCTTCCTCAAGCTGCGCGAACTGCGCAACAGCTGGTGATGCGTCGGGCCGCTGACTTAGCGGCTAGCCGGGGCCATCACCCTTCGACAAGCTCAGGGTGAGGGGGAAGTCGTATCCAAAAAGTATTCTCACCCTGAGCTTGTCGAAGGGTGGCGTCGATCAAGGACTCCAATTTTCTTTCAGCCAGTAAAGACAACACGGTTAGGGAACAAGCCATGCGCCGCAACCGCAGCCCCGGGTTCAACACGCGGGCGATCCACTTCGGCTACGACGCGTCGGAAGAGCAGGGCGCGGTGACGCCGCCGGTGCACTTCTCCTCGACCTTCGCGTTCGAGAACGTGGAGGAGGCTGCCTTGGCCGCGGTCGGGCAGGGCGAGGCCTTCATCTACGGCCGCACCCGCAACCCGACGCAGGAGCTGCTGGAAAGCCGTCTGGCCGATCTTGAAGGGGGCGATGCCGCCATGGCCGCCGGCTCCGGCATGGCGGCGATCTCCAGCCTCTTCTGGTCGCTGCTCAACCAGGGCGACGAGCTCGTCGCCCACACCACGCTCTACGGCAACACCCACGCCTTGGTCGCCGAGGGTCTGCCCCGTTTCGGCGTCACGGTGAAGCGGGTCGACCTGGCCGACCCGGCGGCGGTCGAGGCCGGGATCACGGAGAAGACCCGCCTGGTCTTCTTCGAGACGCCGGCCAACCCGGACCTGGCGATCGTGGACGTGCGCGCCGTCTCGGAAGTGGCGAAGGCGCACGGCGCCCTCACCGTGGTCGACAACACCTTCGCCTCGCCGGCCCTGCAGCGGCCGATCGAGTGCGGCGCCGATGCCGTGGTCCACTCCATGACGAAGTTCCTGGGCGGCCACAGCGACGTGATCGCCGGCGCGCTGATCGGCCCGGAAGAGGTCGTCACGCAAACCCGCCGCCACGGCCTGCGCTACCTGACCGGCGGCGCGCTGGCGCCGCTCTCCGCCTTCCTGGTGCTGCGCGGCCTGAAGACCCTGGGCGTCCGGGTCGAGCGCCAGAGCCGTAACGCCATGGCGTTGGCCCGCTTCCTCGAGGGCCATCCCAAGGTCGCCAGAGTCCTCTATCCGGGACTGGAGTCCCACCCCGGGCACGCCGTCGCCAAGGCCCAGATGAGCGACTTCGGCGGCCTGCTCGCCTTCGAGCTCAAGGGCGGCGCAGACGCGGGGCGGCATTTCATGAACGCGCTGAAGCTGGCCAGCCGGGCGGTTAGTCTGGGCGGCTGCGAGACCCTGGTGCAGCACCCGACGAGCATGACCCACGCGACCTACAGCGCGGAGGACCTGGCCCGAGCGGGGCTTACTCACGGGCTGATCCGCGCCTCGATCGGCCTGGAGGACGAGGAGGATATCCTGGAGGACTTCGAGGCGGCCTTGGGGTGACGGGCGGCGGCAGGTTTGTAGTTTCTGTCATGGCCGGACTCGATCCGGCCATCCAGGAGTAGCGGCACCGGATTTGCGCGTGGTCCCTGGATGCCCGGATCAAGTCCGGGCATGACAATTCGGTCAGGGGTTTCCTGCGGTCGTCAAGCGGCGACCGGGACTACTCGAAGGCCGGATCCCACTCACCGCAGCCGTAGTCCGAGGCGACGGTCGGCCAGGCGTTCATCACCTTGGTGCCCAGTTCCGAGACCGTCGCAGGACGCGGGGCGTAGCGCCGGCACTCGCCGACCTTGACCTTCTGGTTGAGGATCTCCGGGTCGTCGCGGTCGAGCTCCTCGCCGCTGGGGGCGAAGCTCCGGCAGCTGCGGCAGTACTTCATCGCGTCGCTCTCCTGGGGCCGACTGGGGGGAGCGGGAGTGTCGCGCCGAAAGACCAGGATTTCGTTAATTGCGGGGTCTCTTGGGTCGCGGCAGGACGCGTCATGGCCTAGAGTTGTGCGACTTCGAACGATGCTGCAGAGGGGAGGGCGCCTTGGCCCAGATCAACATCCAGTTCACCTTGTTCTCCGCCTTCTACTCGCCGCTGATCTCGGCGATGTCGGGCGGTTTTCTCCGGGACGAGGGGCTGGAGCCCGAGTGGTCGGTGTCGCCGCCGGGAACCTCGGCGCTGGGCGCCTTGAGCGAGGGGTCGGTCCATGTCGTGCAGTCGGCGCTCAGCCAGGGCTTCGGGCCGCTCAACAAGGGCGAGACCCCGGCCACGGTGCACTTCGCCCAGGTCAACGAGATGGACGGCTTCTTTCTGACCGGGCGCGAGGCCGACCCCGACTTCACCTGGGACAAGCTGGAAGGCGCCGAGGTCGTTCTCTTCAAGGGCGGGCAGCCGCTCGCCATGTTCAAGTACGCCTGCCACAAGGCCGGTATCGACTTCGACAGGATCAAGCCGATCAACCCGGGCGGGGCGGCCGACATCGACAAGGCCTTCCGCGAAGGGCAGGGCCTCTATGTCCAGCAGCAGGGGCCCTTCCCGCAGCAGCTCCAGGCCGACGGCGTCGGCCACGTCGTGGCGCAGGTCGGCCCGCTGATCGGCCCTTGCGGCTTCTCCAGCCTGGCCGCCACCCGCGAATGGCTCGAGACCGACATGGCCCGGGCCTTCATGCGGGCCTACCGCAAGACCCGGGTCTACATGAACGAGACCCCGGCCGCCGAGATCGCCAAGGCCGAGAAGCCCTACTTCCCCGACATCGACGAGGCCGTGCTGACCGACTGCATCGCGACCTACCAGAAGCTCGGCTGCTGGACGCCCCACGTCGAGATCACCGAGGCGGCCTACCAGAAGACGCTCGACGTCTTCGAGTACAACGGCCTGATCAAGGAACGCTACCGCTACGACCAGGTCTGTGCGCTACCGCCGAACTAGATTCTTCTCGGCCGTAAACGCTCTTTCTTGTGGTGGTTGACCGCAGTTCAAGACGACCCGTGAGGAGATCCCATTTCGTCCCGGATGCCGGAAGAGCCGCCAAACCTCCTGTTCCTGCTCGGTGAAAGCCATGCGCCGGATCTGCTCGGGGCCTTGGGCAATCCCTGGATCAAGACGCCGAACCTCGACGCCCTGGCAAAGCGGGGCCTGCTCTTCGAGTCCGCCTATTGTGCGAGCCCGCTCTGCGTTCCCGCCCGCGCGGCCGTCGCCACGGGCCGCTTCCCGCACGAAAGCGGCTACTGGGATTCCTCGATCGCCTACGACGGAGTCCGCGACAGCTGGATGAAGCGGCTTCGTGGCGCCGGCTACGAGACCGTCGGCGTCGGCAAGATGCACTTCCGCGACGATACGGACGACTACGGCTTCAGCCGCTTCATGGAAACCATGCAGATCGCCGACGGCATCGGCGACCTGGTGAGCGCGCTGCGCTTCAAGGATGCGGAGCCCTGCTATCGGGGCCTTTGGGACATCTGGACGTCGCAGTTCGGCGCCGGAGACTTGTCGCCCTACCGCCGCTACGACGAACGCATCGTCGCGGCGGCTCAAGCTTGGCTGCGGGAGGAAGCCGTCTCGAGCGTCGCGCCCTGGGCCTTGTCGGTCCATTTCATCGCCGCCCACGCGCCCTTTGTGACGCCCGAGAAGTTCTACAAGCTCTACGACCCCTCCGATCTGCCGCCCCCCATCCGGTTCCACGAGGACGAGCGCCCGGACCACCCCTCGATCCGTCACCTGCGGGACATCGTCTGCCACCAGCCCGACGTTACGCTGGCGCAGGTTCAAGCCGTCCGGGCGGCCTACTTCGCCACGGTGAGCTACCTGGACGATCTCGTCGGTCGTGTCCTCGGGACGCTGGAGGGGCTCGGCCTGGCGGAGACCACCCGTGTCGTCTACACCTCGGATCACGGCTTCAGTTGCGGCGACCACTACATCTTCGGTCTCTTTCATCTCTTCGAGGAGGCGCTGCGGGTTCCCCTGATACTGGCCGGTCCGCAGATCCCGTCCGGCGCCCGGCTCGGCGACCCGGTGTCCCATGTCGACCTCTACCCGACGATCCTCGAAGGCTGCGGCCTTCCTCCGACGGCCGAAGAGCAGGGCCTCGAGGCTCGCAGCCTCTGGCCCTTGATCCGCGGCCGCGAGCGGCGCTGCTCCAACTTCGCCGAGTACCATGGCACCGGCACCAAGTCGGCTGGCTTCGTTCTGCGCGAGGGGCCTTTGAAGCTGATCTACTTCGTCGGCATGGAGCCCCAGCTCTTCGACCTTTCCGCCGATCCGCAGGAGGCGCGGGACTTGGCCCTCGACGCCGGCAACCGGGCGCAGGTCGAGAGAATGATCGGCTTGCTGCGGGCCAAGCTCGACCCGGAAGCCGTGGATGCGCAGGCAAAAGCGGATCAAAGGGCCTTGATCGAGCTGCACGGCGGTGAGGCGAGGGTGCGCGAGAAGATGAGCGGCTTTGCCTACTCACCGCCACCCGGGATGAGCTGGCAGTCGATCAACGCGGCAGGGTGAGGCGCTTGAAACCCCGCAAGTGCCGAACGTTTCGGCGATCAATCAGAAGGCCCGTGTTTCAGCGCGAAAGCACCGGCCTCCTTCATCATGTCTTCGAAAAGCGGGTTCTCCGCCTCGAGAATCTTGCCGTTGTCCCGAATTGGGTCTTTCAGTACGAGGCTTGCGTGGGAGACACCGCGACTCTCTGGAATTCTATAAAAGACTAGCGACTCATCTCCCGATACTTTTTCGCAAAGATTCTCAACGCCACTGATGTCGGCCGTTGAATCCGATTCTGAATGAGCAATAAAGATGCGCCTCGGGAAGGGACATTTGTGGTCAAATCCGTCGATGAGGTCGTCGGTTTCCTTGATCAGATAGGCGAGCTCTTGAGCTGCATCCATGTCGATGTGGCTGTAGCGGTATGGATTGGAGCCAACAAGCGGCTTCTCCTGATCAAGAATATCCGCCAGGAAGGTTCTCAAGACACGTTCTTTCAACTCACCGAGCAACCCCATGTGGCCACCAGCGAGGTCGAGCGCCGCCGAGAAAAGGTAGAGATCACCATTCACTGCCGGCTTGGTCGCGGCCATGTAGAAGCTTAGCGTGCCACCGGTAGAGAGCCCGCCGATGGATATTCTTTCCGATCTTTCCTGCGCTTTTCGCATCGCAAAGCGTACGTTCCGTTTCCACTCCGCCAGATCGACCGTTTCCATGCCACGCGGCTCCCGTAGACCGTGGCACTGTAAGAGCGGCAGGTAGACATCGAACCCCAGTTTCTCGTGGAAGTGTTGGCCTATTGAAGAAACGAAGTGCGGTGAGTCCGATAATCCGTGGACCAGGACGATTGCGTTTCTTGCCGGCGCGGCATGAAGCATGATACGTGGATGGCAGCCGTCCCTTACGTCTTTTGGTGAGAAATAGGTGAACTCCTTGTAGTACTCCATCCACTCGAAATGTCGTGGCTCGGGATCAGGTGAATTTGTCATCTTTCTCGCCCTTTTTCGTATGTTGCACTCGTGGACTTGCTATGGTTTTGCCGCAAGGGCACCGCTAATTTCCGGTCTTGGCTAAGCCAAGACGTTCCAAATAGATCCCTTTGACGCCGCTCTACGGCGAGGCCTTTACCTAGACCCGGAACAGCTGCCCGCAGCCGTCGCGCTTGTCCTGGATTCCTGCGAGCCTCAGGCAGTGCCAGGCCACGGCGTGGTTGCTCGAGGTCACCGGCTTGCCGAGCTCGGCTTCCAGTTCCTCGATGCCGTCTGCCAGACGTATCGAGGTGCAGGAGACGAAGACCGCGTCGACCTGATCCGAGGACCCGAGGTCGACCGCGGCGGCGCGCAGCGAGGCCGCAGAGATGCGCGCGACCCTGTTGTCGTCGGGCTCGTTGAACGAGCCCATGACCGGCACCTCGAAGCCGCCCTCCAGGATGCGCGCGCGCATGGCCTGGTTGATCTCGTCGAGGTAGGGGGTAAGCAAGGCGATGCGCCGGCAGCCCAGCGCCTCGAAGGCGGCGCAGGCGGCGACCATGGGGTTGGTGCAGGCGATCCCCGGCCTGGCCTTGTGGATCTGCGCGGCGACCTTCTCGTCGCCGATCATCATGGCGCCCGAGGTGCAGCCGTAGGCCATGACGTCGAGCGGGACGCCGGGCAGGATCACGCCGGCGGCCTCCTCCAGGCCGGCCTCCATGGCCTTCAGCGTCTCGGGCGTGATGGTCGGGTCGTTGGCGATGCGGCTCTCGAAGAAGGCCACGCCCGGCAGGTCGATGAGGCGGCGGAACTCGTACTCGATCGTGTTGTCGGAGCCGAGCACGATGACCCCGATGGCGGCCCGCGCCGCGATGCCCTCGTCGGTCTCGAAGGGAATGTTGCGCCGGTTCTCGATCAGGCCCTCGGCGCCTTGGTCGAGGGTCAAAGTGGTGCTCATTCTCGCCTCCAATGGCTCAGGCTCTTGCGCCCTTGATCGCCGTCATCCTTCGACAAGCTCAGGATGAGGGAATCTCTCTGAAACATACGTCCCTCACCCTGAGCTTGTCGAAGGGTGATGGTGCCGGCTAGCCGCTGCGCCGCGGCTTCTACTGCAGCGTCATGCCCGTGATATCGAACTCCGGCCGGCGCCCGGCGATCAGGTCGGCGGTGATCCGCGCGGCGCCGCTCGCCATGGTCCAGCCCATGTGGCCGTGTCCGGCATTGTAATAGAGATTGCTCTGCGGGCCGAGGCCGAAGCGCGGCGTGCCCTCGGGCGTCATGGGCCTGAGGCAGGCGCGGTAGGTCGGCCGCGCGTAGTCGGCGCCTTCCGGGAAGATGTCCTTGGCGACGCCCAGCATCCCGTCGAAGTCCGAGGCCTTGGTGGAGAGGTCGTAGCCGGAGAACTCGGCCGTGGCCGTGACCCGCAGGCGCTGGCCCATACGCAGGTAGGCGACCAGGTTGTCCTCGTCGACGCCGCCGACGGTCGGCGGATTGTTGCGCCCGGCGACCGGCAGGGTGACCGAATAGCCTTTCACCGGATAGATCGGCAAGTTGACGCCGAGCTGGCGCGCCAGCTGGGGGCTCTGCGGGCCGAGCGCCATGACGTAGGCGTCGGCGGTCTCGGTGCCCCCGCCTGTGCCACCCTTGGTGCGCACGCCGGTGATCCGGCCGCCTTCGGTGTCGAAGCCGGTGATGCTGCGCTCGTAAAGGAAGGTTCCGCCCAGTTCGACGCAGCGCTCGGCGAGGCCGAGGGTGAAGAGCCGGGAGTCGCCGCTCTCGTCGGTCGGGCAGTAGACCGCGCCGGCGAACTTCTCCTTCACCGGCGCCAGCGCCGGATCGATGCGGGCGGCCTCGTCGCGGTCGATGGCGCGCAGCTCCTGCCCGTCGTTCGCCAGGATCTCGGTGCTGGCCGCGCCGCGCTCGAAGGACTCGGCCGAACGGTAGAGATAGAGCAGGCCCTTCTGCGCGCCGTCGTAGGTCAGCCCGGTCTCGGCGACGGTCTCGCGCAGGGCGCCCTGGGCGTAGAGGCAGAGCTGGTGCTTGCGCAGGGTGTTGAGGCGCGCCCGCTCCGCCGTGCACTGCCGGAGGAACAGCCAGGACCAGTGCCACAGCCGCGGGTCGGGACGCAGCTTGAAGCGCAGCGCCTGGTCGTCCCGCCACAGCGATCGCAAGAGCATCATCGGCGCCTTGGGCGAGGACCAGGCGTAGGCGTGGCCCGGCGCGACGAGGCCGGCGTTGTTGGCGCTGGTCTCTTCGGCCGCGGTGGCGTTGCGCTCGATCACCGTGACCTCGTGGCCGTCCTTCAACAGGCGGTAGGCCGTCGTCACGCCGATCACGCCGGCGCCCATGACCAGCACCTTCATGGCCGCGCCTCCCTTGTTCTGACTGAGCACTCTAGGCGAGGCGCGGCCGCTTGGCGACCGGCTTGAAGACTGCTGAAGTCCCTGCCTAGGCGATCCCCTCACCCCGGCCCTCTCCCCCTCAGGGGGAGAGGGAGGGACCCGCGAAGTGGGAGGGTGAGGGGGCAAGGGCTTGGCGGTGCGGCCATCGACCGGAAGGTCCCAGATGCCTTCGTTCGAGCCTTGGCGCCATCTGTCAGGCTGCTGCCGGCGTCGACATTCCTAAGCGCCGACACCGGGGGTGCTACTCGTCCTCTTCGGGTCCGTAGTTTTGGATGTCGATCTCGAAAGGGAGACCAAGTCGTTTGAGAAAATCAAAGTCATCCGGCGTGAACTCGAAGGACGGTGTGATCTCCCACGGACTCACGTAGATGCTGATGCGAGGCGAGTTGGCGGCGCAGGATGGCAAGGTCGCCAGTCGGTCGAGCCTTGGCTCCAGCGCCGCTCTCAGGGGCTCGAGGAGTCGGCTTACTTCAATGCAATGAGACAAAGGATCAGACAACGCGATCTCAGGTGTCAGAGCCCAGAGATTCAGCTTTGCCCTATGCCGCGGATCGCGAGGCGGTGGAAAGCTCTGCCCCTTTCGCACTATTCGGGTTGGCTGCAGATCGAGGTGCTTGGAGATTTCATCGGGATCGCAGTCGAAACCAACGATCCACAATTGGATCCCGATCCCGTAAAGCTCATCGCCTTGCATGAAATCACCAGAAGTTATCGATTGGTTCCAGGAACTGAGACCGTGCGGATGCACTCTCGGTTCGAAACTAGAAGGTAGACCCTAACGATTGGTGATGGTGTCCACCTGAAAGCCCCAGATTCCGCGGCCCGCTTTGCGGGCGATACTTTCATAGGCGGTGTATTCGAAGGGGGCGTCGGGCGTGGCCACGGCCCAGCCCTGGTAGATCAGCCAGGCGCCCAGGTCGACCATGGGGCCGAAGGGGTCGCCGTCGTCGCGCACGTAGCAGAAGGCATTGTAGCTCCGGTCCCGGTTCCGGCTCACCTTCTCGCAGGTCACCATCCGGTCGACCCGGAAGTGCAGCGCCTCGACCGAACGGGGCGCGCAGCGCAGCGGCCTGATCTGGAAGCGGCAGGTCCGGTTGGTCGGCGGCTGGAAGGTCCCGTAGAGGTGAAAGATCTGTCCGCGGATCTTGAGCGTGCCGTCGTTCTGCACGAAGGCGAGGGAGCGTTGCGCCGCATTCCCGGATTGCGCCGAGGCCGCGAGCAGGACGAGCGCCGCGCAAAGAATTCGCCACATGGTCCTTCCGCCCTCCCTTCTATGCCCGACGTGAAACTCGCCCTCGCTAACTGCTACGAGCGGCGCGTCACGTCCATCCCGCCGTTGCGGGCTTCGCGATCACCGAGCCGCGACGATGCCGATCTCCACGGTGAACTTGGTCGCGGCGAGCTTGGCCTCGACACAGGCCCGCGCCGGCGCGTTGCCCTCGGGCACCCAGGCGTCCCAGACCTCGTTCATCTCCTGGAAGCCGCGGATATCGGAGAGCCAGATCGTCGCCGAGAGGATCTTGGACTTGTCGCTGCCCGCCTCGGCGAGCAATGCGTCGATCGCCTGCAGGATGTCGGCCGTCTGCTCGGCGACAGGGGCGCCCGGCTTGTTCTGCGCGACCTGCCCGGCGAGATAGATGGTGTCGCCGTGAATCACCAGTTGGCTCATGCGGGTCGCGACGTGCCGGCGTTCGATGGTCATGGGCTTCCTCCCTGTTTAGGAATTCGGGTCGAGACTAGCCCAAGCGCCGCCGGCCGGTCGATGGCGAAGCGGTGACATATTCTCCCAACAACATGTCATGCCCGGACTTGATCCGGGCATCCGGGGGCCGCTGCGACGCCGGCTGCTGTTGCTCCTGGATGGCCGGATCAAGTCCGGCCATGACATTTAGGGGGAAGGGGTAGGGCCTCGCGCCGATAGACCCGAGAGCGGGTCACCGAACATAACCCACTCTAGGACGCCAGAGCGGGACGGCCGAAGGCCGTGGCGGTGATGCGGGTCTCGAAGAAGACCTCGCGCCCGTCGGCCGCCTCGGCGACCACGTCCTTGCGGGCGATCTTGACCTCCGACCGCGCCGCGCCGGCGCGCTCCGCCGCCGCCCCGGCGAGACGCCGGGCCTCCTCCACGGCGTAGGCGGTGGCGCCTTCGAGCTGGCCGAAGTCGCGCAGCCCGCTCGACAGGTGGACCCGGTAGCGGCCCTCCTCCGGCGAGGTGATCAAGGCTTCGACCCGCTGCACGACACCGGCCGCGACGGCGCCGACGGCGTTCGCCACCTCGGCGTGGGGTGGCACGATGATCTCGGTGTCGAGGCGGTCGGCGAGCGCGCCGTAGTAGGTCGCGGCCGGCGCGCCGACGGCGACCACCGGCCGGCCCAGCTTGACCGCGAAGTCGACGCCGCCGCGCGCCTTGCGCTCCGGCGCCATGAGGGCCCGCTCGACCAGCCCCGCGTCGTCCAGGCCGGGCTCGCCGGCTTCGGCCAGCGCGGCGCCGACCAGCGCTCTGCCGCTCTGCACCAGGACCTGGTCGAAGACGCGGCGGGCGAAGGCCTCCGGGTCGGCGAAGCTCTCCAGCCGGGATCGACCCAGTCGCCAGAGCCAGATCGCCGCGCCCAGGCGCGCCGCCTCGGCGTTCCACTGGGCATGCAGCCCGAGCAGATGGGCGGCGTCGCTCGGCGTGAAGGCGGAGAGGATGACCAGGCCCCGGTCGGTCAGCCGGTCCAGCGGCGCCTTGAGGTAGGAATTCGCCAGCAGCTCCTCCAGCGCAACCGGGCCCGCCTCGAGGCGGCGCCAGATCTCCCGCTCGCCGCTGCTCAGGCTCCCGGCCTCGGTGTCGAGCGCGCGCAGGCGCAGCGCGAAGCGCCCGGCCAGCGCGTCCTTGAAGGCGAGGCCGGACGCGCCGTCCGCCGCCTGGCGCCGCAGCGCCTCGAGGACCGCTCCGTTGTCCTGGGCCAGAAGCGCCAGGGGAACGGCCCGGCGGGGGCCGACCAGCAGGGCGCCGCGCTCGTCGAGCCGGACCTCGCTGTCGCCTCCGATGCCGAGCGTGTGCACCGAGACCGCCTCGACCATGGTGCGCCAGCCGCCGACCTGGGCGCCGTCGGGGCTGAGCGCGGGCTGGCCGTCGGCGAGCACCGCGATGTCGGTCGTGGTGCCGCCCATGTCGGAAACCACCACGTCGCCCGCGCCGCACAGGGCCTGGGCGCCGATCAGGCTGGCCGCGGGTCCCGAGAGGATTGTCTCGATCGGCCGCTCAAGGGCCGCCGCGGCCGCGATCAGGGAGCCGTCGGCCTTCACCACCATGAGCGGCGCCTCGATCCCGGCCTCGGCCAGCTGGTCCTGCACCGCCAGGATCAGCTGCTGCAGCAGGGCGATAAGCCGGGCGTTGAGCACGGTGGTCATGGCGCGGCGCGGGGCGTCGAGCTTGCTGGTGAGCTGGTGGCTGCAGGTCACCGGCAGGCCGGTTCGCTCGCGCACCAGATCGCGCAGCGCGATCTCGTGGGCCGGGTTGCGTACGCCGAAGTAGCCGGCCACGGCGAAGGCGGCCGCCTTGGGCGCGTGCGCGGCGATCGCCGCTTCGGCGGCGGCGAGGTCGAGGGGACCCTGCGCGTCCCCGCTCGGCTGGTGCCCGCCCTGGAGGAATACGACCGGATCGCCCGCCATGGCGCGGCCAAGGCCGGAGCGTTCCAGGGACTCTGCGTCGAAGCCGGCGAGCAGCAGGCAGACCGGGCTGCCGTGCCCTTCGACCAGGGCGTTGGTCGCCAGCGTGGTCGAGAGCGCGACCATGGCGATCTCTTCCTCGGCCCGGGCCAGCACGCCGGTCATGGCCTCGGCGACGCCGATCGCCAGGTCGTGCTTGGTGGTCAGCGCCTTGGCGGCCGCCACCACGCCGCGGTCCTCATCGAACAGGACCGCGTCGGTGTAGGTGCCGCCGGTATCGATGCCGAGGCGGAGAGGCACGTGACGCTAGGGGCTAGAGGTTGGCCCCTCGCCCTCTGGGAGAGGGAGGGGCCCGACGCCGTCAGGCGTTGGGAGGGTGAGGGCGAGTTGTCTTCCAGCGTCGCGGTTGCCACGAACCAACTGGCCCTCACCCGGCTCCGCTGCGCTTCGCCACCCTCTCCCAAGAGGAGAGGGTTTCGTCGGCTCGGCCAACTCAGCCGCCTGGGAAACGGTAGCCGAACTTGGCGAGCTCGGCGTCGAGCGCGTCGCCCGTCGCCAGCGGGAGGCGGGTCAGCGGGGGGCGAAGGGCGTTCCAGGCCGGGTCGCCCAGGGACGACGCCAGGATGTGCTTCATCACCGGGATCATAGGATTGGCCTGGAGGATCTGGCGCAGGGCGGTGATCGCCGCCTGGTGCTCGGTCTTGGCCTCGTCGCCGGCCTTGAAGGCATCCCAGACCCGGCGGATCGCCGGCCCGTTGACGTTGGCCGAGGCGGTGATGCAGCCCGCCGCGCCCTTCTCCAGCATGTCCAGCATCAGGGTCTCGGTGCCGGGGAAGACGGCGAGATCGGGGAAGGACTCGATGTAGGCGGCGCAGCCTTCGGCGTCGCCCGAGCTGTCCTTCAGGCCGACGAAGGTGCCCGGATAGGCCTTCATCAGCCGCTCGATCACGGCGTGGGTGATCGGCACCATGGAGAGCTTGGGGAAGTGGTAGAAATAGACCTTGAGCGCAGCGTCGCCGACGCGCTCGACCGTCTCGGCAAAGGCCGCGTAGAGGCCCTCGTCGCTCACGCCCTTGTAGTAGAACGGGGGCAGCATAAGCGCCTGGGTGCAGCCGAGGGAGAGCGCGTGCCGGGTCAGGCGCACGCTGTCGCTGAGCGCCGCGCAGCCGGTGCCGACCATGATCTGCGCCGGCGGGATGCCGGCCGCGACGGCCGCCTCCAGCACCGCTTCCCGTTCCTCGGCGGAGAAGGAGGTGGCCTCGCCCGTGGTGCCGAAGACCGTGACGCCGTGACAGCCGTTCTCAAGCAGGCGGTGCAGGTGGGCGGTGTAGCGCGCCGTGTCGGGGCGCAGCTCGCCGTCGATCGGGGTCAGGGCGGGGGACCAGAGGCCCTCGGCCGCCTGCGCGGAGACGCGGTCGAGCGTTGCGGTTTCGGTCGTGGACATGGGCGAACCTCCTCAGCGGGACGGGCTGTCCTACGACGGGAAGGCTGGCGGCGGCAAGGGGATTCAGCTGACCTGATCGGGCAGCACGGCCTCGCGCACGCCGATGAAGGCCTTCAAGGCCTCGTCGATCTCGGGATCGAGGGTCGGCGCCTCGGCCTCGTAGCGTTCGAGCAGCTCCCGGGCCTTGGCCAGGCCCCGGTCATTGGCGTCGGTCGCGCCTTCGACCGACCACTGCTCGAAGCTGTTGTTGTCCAGCAGCTCGGGCATGAAGAAGGCGTCCTTGAAATGCTCGCGCGTGTGTTTCGTGCCCAGGAAGTGCCCGCCTGGCCCGACCTCGCGCACGGCGTCCATAGCGTCGCCCAGGTCGCTCAGGTCGACGCCCTGGCCGAAGCGGTAGTACATCTCCATCTGCTCGGCATCGAGCACGAACTTGGCGAAGCTCGCGGTGAGCCCGGCTTCCAGCCAGCCGGCGGCGTGAAAGACGAAGTTGGCCCCCGAGAGCAGCACCGACTGCATGGTCATGGAGGACTCGTAGGCCGCCTGGGCGTCGACCAGCTTCGAGCCGTTGACCATGCCGCTGGAGCGCCAGGGCAAGTTGTAGCGCCGCGCGAGCTGGCCGATCATGAAGTTCATCAGGCTGATCTCCGGCGTGCCGGCCATGGGCGCACCGGACTTCATCGAGACCGTCGCCAGGAAGTTGCCGTAGATCATCGGCGCGCCGGGTCTCACCGCCTGGGAGAAGGCGATCCCCGCCAGCGCCTCGGCGTTGAGTTGGGCGACCGAGCCCACGGTGCTGGCCGAGGTGCTGGCGCCCGCCATGACGAAGGGCGCCAGAATGACCGCCTGGTTGTGGCGGGCATAGACCTTGACCGCGTCCAGCATGGTCGAGTCCCAGACCAGCGGCGAGTTGCAGTTGCAGACCGAGACCATGACCGTGTTCTTCTCGACGAAGTCGTCGCCGAACACGAGCTTGGCCATGTCGACCGTGTCCTCGGCCCGCTCGCGTGCCGTGGTGGCGCCCATGAAGGGCTTGTCGGAGTGGGCGAGGGCCGAGTAGGCGATGTGCAGGTGCCGCTTGGCCACCGGGATGTCCACCGGCTCGCAGATGATCCCGCCGGTCATGTGCAGCGCCGGCGAGAGGTAGGCGAGCTTGTGGAAGGCGTTGAGGTCCTCCAGGCGGCTGTAGCGGCGCTCCTCGTTGAGGTCGAGCACGTAGGGTGAGCCGTAGGTCGGCACGAAGATCATGTTGCGCCCGCCGACCCGGATCTTGCGGTCCGGATTGCGCCCCTGAATGTCGAACTCCGCGGGCGCCTTGCCGACCAGCTCCATGACCAGGGCCCGGTCCAGATAGACCCGCTCGCCCTCGGTCCTGGCGCCCGCCTCCCGCCAAGTGGCCAGCGCCTCCTCGTCGCGGAAGTCGATGCCGACCTCCTCGAGGATCTGCATGGAGGCGTCGTGGATCAGCTCGACGCCTTCCTCGTCGAGCACCTCATAGACCGGGACGTTGCGCACCAGGGTCGGCAGGGAGACGGCCGGTGCCGCCAGGCGCGCCGCGCGCCGCGCCTGGCGCCCGCCACGGCGGACTTGTTCGCTCGACATGTCGCGCTCCTCCCGAACCTCTTCGCCTTAGAGCGGATCATGTTTAGATGGAACCACTTCGTGGTTGCCAACCAAACATGTGAATCCGCTCTACATCCTAGGTTTAGAGCAGATTCACCGGGTTTGATGGATCGCCTCCGGCGATTCAGTCAAATCCGGATCTGCTCTAGTCAACCAGAGATTACCATCCGGCGGGCGGCCGGGATATTGCGCTCTCGCCATGCCAGTATCCCGGCAGCGACAGCGCTCACCCACCCTTGAAGGAGAGCAGGGGCCGGAGCTTGCGTATGACCCGGGTCAAAGGGCTCTGGGCGCGCATCACAGCGGTTTGCCCTTGCAGGTGGCGGGCGCCGCCCTATTCCAGTTCCAGGCGTTCGCGGAACTTCTCGGCGTTGATGGCGATATCGTCCTCGCCGAGCTGGTCGAAGGGGTTCTCGAGGTGCGACTGGATGTTGTCCAGCCCGACGAAGATCAGGCTGAACAGCACTGGCATCATGAATTCGAGCCCGGGCGAGTACTCCGTGGCGAGATGGGCAAAGTAGGGCCCGTAGAGAACCGGCAGGATAAAGATGAAGATGCTGCTGTAGGCGCGCAGGGAGAGCGGTGTGCGGTACTGGTAGATGTGCTTCATCGTCTCGAAGGAGACGACGATCTTCGAGAGATACTGGTTGCAGCGCGACACCTCACCGGTGGCGAGCCCTTTCTGCCGCAGCGTCTTGATGAAGAGGGAAAGCCGCGACAGGTCGCGGTAGACGGCGTCCTCGTTCCTAACCATCTCCTGGCGTGTTCCGGCGAACAGCGTCCGGCAGTCCGCCAAGAAGCCGCCGAGCAGCGCGCCGGCTTCCCGCAGCGTCTCGGGATCGCTGTCGGCCAGCCAGTCGCGCGCGGCGAAGTAGATGGCGCGGCCGTGCGCCTTGATCTGCCCGTAGTGGTAAAGCGCGGTTTCCCGGCGCTTGTAGGCGCCGCTGATCGAGAAGACGATGGGAAAGATGATGGCCGTGGCGATCAGGGTGAGCGGATAATCGGCGATAAGGCCGTAGTGGCGGCATGCCAGCGTAGCCATTATGGCGAGACCGCAGACGAACAGGGCCTTCAGGTTGATGATCAGCCCGATCCGCTGCAGAAGGCGTCGCAGGGGAGACGGTTCCTCTACGGGTCCGCCTGTGATGCCGGGCTCGGCCAAGCGATCCGCTTCCATTTGGGCCATGTCGGTTTCTCCGCCGGTAGCTTCCGAGAGCCGGGGATAGGCGGAAACTCTTACGATTTCGCTAGCCCTGGCTTTTCGCCATTCGGGGTGGAATAGATAAGTTGCGGAAATTCAGACACTTAAGAGTCTAGGTCGCCGAAACCTGCTCCAGACCCTGGGGAAGGGGTCGAAGGCGCCGGCTATTCCTGTGACCCGTTCGCGTTCGCGCGCGCCCGCTCGATACCGGCGATCTGCTTGTAGGCGATGAAGTACTTGTAGATGTTGCGCACGTAGACGACCGGCTCGCGGCTCACCGCCTTCGCGGTGGCGACCTCGGTCTCGCCGAACCATCGGTTGGGGTCGAGGCCCATCTTCCGGGCCCGCTTTCGCGCCCTGGCGATGTTTGCCGGCCCCGCGTTGTAGGCCGCGAGGGAGAAGAGCACCTGATCCAGGGGCGCGATCTCCGGGTCGCTGAAGTAGCGGTCGCGCAGGAAGCGGAGATACTTGACCCCGGCGTGGACGTTGGATTCCGGGTCTTCGATGTTCGGCACGCCCACGTTGGGGTCGGCCGCCGTGGTCGGCAACACCTGCATGATGCCGACCGCCCCTGCCTTGCTCCGCGTATTTTGGTTGAGCTTCGACTCCTGGTAGCCCTGGGCCATGATCATCTGCCAGTCGAAGTCGAACCGCCCGGCATAGGTCCTGATCAGCGCCGTTACCGCTTCGTAGCGCTCCCGCGCCTTGCCCGCGCGGACATTGTCGATCCAGTCGGCCGACTTCAAGTAGCGCTTGATCAGGATGTTGCCGAGCAGCGTGCCCTTCTTCGCCTTTCTGACGAAGTCGTTGACCGCTTTCATCAGCAGCGGACTGTCCTTGCGGATCGCCCAGGCGATCGACCCGCCCTCGTTGACGGCGAGGTCCTCGTGCACCGTGATGCCGTCGAAGACCTGGGCCCAGAGCGCGGCCTTGTGGCTGTCGACGACGATCGCCGGGACCAGGCCGGCGTTGACCATCTCCAGCAGGTCGTAGTCCTCCAGCAGCTCGTCGGCGGCCACGACCGGGATCTCCTTCTGGCCGTCGTCGCGCCGCGTCTCGTTGATCGCCGAGAGGTGCTCGAAATAGCTGCTGGACCTGCGGACGTGAATCTCGGTGGCGGTCAGGTCGTCCAGGCTCGCGATGTCCGGTGCGCCGGGGCCGGTGATCACCAGTTCGCGGACGTTGGGATAGATCGGGTCGGAAAAGTCGACCAGCTTCCGGCGCGCCGGCGTGATCGTCAGGTTGGCCGCCACGATGTCGCCCTTGCCGCTGATCAGGTGGGGCAGCAGCTCGTCGCGTGCGAGCGGTATCAGGACGACGTTGAGCCGGCCGCGCGGTGCCTTGTGCACCTTCGCCAGGTGCTTCTCGAAGGCCCGGGCGAGGTCGTGCGTCAGTCCCCGCTGATGGACGCCGTCGTAGCTGAAGAAGAGCGGGTTGTGCACGGTCAGAATGCGCACGAAGCCGCGCTCGATCATGCCGTCCAGGTCGCCCCGCCATTCCTCGAAGACGTGCTCCAGGATTTCGTGGCGCCCGGTCTCGACTTCCGCGTCCGCGAGAAGAACCGCGCCCGGCCGCGCGGCGGTCTTGCCTTGCGAGACCTGCGTCCCGGCCGGTGCCGCGACCACGACTCTGTCCCGCGCGCCGTCGCCCGGACCGCTGGTCGGACCGTCCTGGGAATCGCCGCCGAAAAACCAGAGAAGGCTCGAAACGAGAAGCGCCGCCGCCGCCAGCGCGGCGATCGGGACAGCTTTTCTCATTGTCTCCTACTCCTAGCTTGCCGAGCCTAAGGGTCTGCGCCCTTTCGGGCAGGATAGGAGAAGTCTCGCTCGCGGCAAACGGGAATTGCGCGCGGGCCCGCGTCCTGACCCGCACCGGCCTGGTTCACGAGGAGCGGTGACTCTCCTGGCGCCGCGCCGGTCCCGGCTGCCCGATCTCTTCGTGTCAGGCGGTTTCCCCGGCCAGTTCTTTCGAAGCGGTCAGGATGCCTAGCGCGAAGGCGCCGCAGCCGATGCCGAGGGCGCCGAGGCAGAGCACCAGCAGGTGGCTGTACTTGTGCTCCAGCCCGGTCAGGCTCTGCATGACCGTCGTGTAGCCCGCCGTGTCGGTGAAGTAGAGCGCTGCGGCGGCCAGCGCGGCGAGGAAGGCGGCCAGGTAGCTCCAGACCGGCACGTCCCGCCGGCCCAGCCAGATCGAGAAGAAGACCACCGGGGCGAGGAACAGAGAGGCCGTGCCCGAGACCGCCACGGCGTCGAAGAGATCCTTGGAGCCGAGGAAGACCAGCCCCAGGCCGCCCAGCAGGAAAATGGACATGGCGATGCGCCCGTTCCGTACCGTCGGGCGCGCCAGCCCCGTGTCCACCACGGCCAGCTTGGCCGTGCTCGAGAAGGTCGAGTCCAGGGTCGACATGCAGGAGACCACCAGCGCGATGTTGAAGAGCAGCATGGGCCACTCGCCGATCAGCCGCGTCAGCGTAGGCACGAAGCCCTCGCCCTCAAGCGCGTTGAGCCCGGCCCAAACGCCGAGCAGGCCGAAAGCCAGGATGCAGGCGAAGGCGATCCAGGCGGCGTGATAGAAGCTCGCCCGGGTGGTGCGCTCGTCAGCGATGAAGCCCCGGTCCATCATGACCGGGTCGTGCAGCGGATAGCTCCAGACCTGGAGCAGGGCGACCATAAGCAGGACCCAGCCGGCGTTGCTCGCTTCGGGCGAGGAGAGAGCGAAGGCGGGCAGGTCGAATCCCCCGGCGCCGAAAGCGAAAGCCAACAGCAGCGCGAGCACCAGGAGGAAGACGCCGAGCTGGAACACGTCGGTGCGGATCGAGGCGTTCAAGCCCCCAACGGCGGCATAGCCGAAGGTCAGCGTGCCGACGATGACGATGGCGGCGGTGTAGCCGCCGGTCTCCGTCCCCCCGAAGATCAGCCCGATCACCAGCAGGTTGGCGAAGACCTCCGAGAGCAGGCGGAGCCCGACGACGAGGTTGTAGCTCGAGGTGCCGACGGTGCCGAAGCGGTCCTCCAGGAAGGCCTGCACGCTGCCGAAACCGTGGCGGAAGCGGATGCCCGCTATGATCCAGGCGCCGGTGACGAAGGAGAGGTAGTAGGCGGCGTAGGCCAGGGCGCCGGCGATACCGAAGAAGTAGCCCAGGATCGCCGCGTTCATGATCGAGCGCGCGAAGATCCAGGTCGTGACCTGGGAGAAAGTGAGTGCCAGCACCCCCGGCGCCGCCCCCGAGACCGCGGTGCCGCGAAAGAAGGCGCCTTCGCCCCGCGCGCGGGGACTGAGCAGAAAGCTCGCGAGCGCGACGACAGCCGTGACCACCGACAGGGTCAGCAGAGAATCGGACATGCAACCTCTCCATCTCGGACCGAGCGGCGCTAACTACCGGGCTTCGGCCGAAGAAGAAAGGCGGGGGAGGGCTTCATAACCGAGATGTGATGACCGGTGAGGCACGCGATTGCGCGCCGCCCGCCGAAGGGTCTAACGTTGCCCCTAAACCAGGGCGGAGGGCGCCAGGGGCCATGTCGAAACTCTTTCCCCATCTCTTCCAGCCGCTGCAGCTGCGGCACAAGACCTTGAAGCACCGCCTGGTGTTCGGCGCCCATACGGCCAACATGGCCGAGGCCGGCCTGCCGGGCGAACGGCACCTGGGCTACTATACGGAGCGGGCGCGCGGCGGGGCGGCGATGATCGTGGTCGAGCCCGTACCCGTACACCGGACCGGCGTGCTGACCCGCGGCAACTTCCGCCACGAGGACGACTCCATCGTCCCGGCCTTCCGGCGCATCACCGAGGCCTGCCACGCCTACGACACGGTGATGATCCAGCAGGTCTACCACGTCGGCCAGCACGGCGACGCCGACAACTCCTTCGAGCCCAACTGGTCGCCCTCGGGCCGGCCGTCCTACCACGACTCCGACGGCAGCCACGCCATGACCGGCGCCGAGGTCGAGGAGATGATCGAGAGCTTCGTCCAGGCGGCGCGGCGGGCCCGCGAGTCGGGCTTCGATGGAATCGAGCTCTTCGCCAACTACCACGGCCTGATCGAGCAGTTCTGGACGCCTTGGTCCAACCTGCGCGACGACGAATGGGGCGGCAGCTTCGAGAAGCGCATGCGCTTCTCCAGCGAGATCATCCGCCGTACGCGTGCGCTGGTCGGCGAGGGCTTCATCATCGGCCTGGCGGTCTCGGTCGACACCGGGGCGCAGGTCGCCAACTCGCTGGAGGTGCTGCAGGAGATCGTCGCCTGGCACGACGAGCGCGGCCTGATGGACTACGTGACCTGTGGCACCGGCGGCTACTTCGACTTCGCCCAGCTGATCCCCACGGTGGTCTACGAGGACAAGCTGGGCGCCAACCTCGCCGAGGCCCTGAAGCGGGTGGTGAGCCACGCCAAGGTGCAGGCCGAGAGCCACATCCGCACGCCGGAGAACGCCAACACGGTGATCGGTTCGGGCCAGGCCGACATGGTCTCGATCGTGCGCGGCCAGATCGCCGACCCCCACATGGCGGCCAAGGCCATGGAGGATCGGCCCGAGGACGTCCGGCCCTGCCTCTCGTGCAACCAGATGTGCTGGGGCCGGCGCTTCCGCGACTATTGGATCTCCTGCCTGATCAACCCCTCGTCGGGCCGCGAGTATCTCTGGGGCGGCGACCGCTTCACCCCCGCCGAGCATCCGAAGCGCGTGCTGGTGGTCGGCGGCGGGCCGGCCGGCCTCGAGGCGGCCCGGGTGGCGGCGGAGCGGGGCCACCAGGTGACCCTGGCCGAGGCCTCGGACCAGCTCGGCGGCCAGTTCCGCCTGGCCGGCCTGCAGCCGCGCCGGGCCCAGATCCTCGACCTCATCGCCTGGTTCCAGGGCCAGCTCGAGAAGCTCCAGGTCCAGGTCCGTTACAACACGCCGCTGTTCGACCTCGCCGAGGTCGAGGCCTTCGGCGCCGACGTGGTGGTCCTGGCGACCGGCTCGCTGCCGACCGGGACCGGCTTCCAGCGCGCCTTGCCCCACCTCGAGACCCTGCCCGGCGTCGAGCGGGGCAACGTCTGGTCGGTCGAGGAGGTGATGGGCCGCGCGGCGCGCCTCGGCAAGGCCGTGCTGCTGCTCGACGACGGGGCCAACTGGCGCGGCAGCGGCACCGCTTGGCATCTGGCCGAGCAGGGCCACGCGGTCACCCTGGTGACGCCGTCCCCGGTGGTCGCCAAGGAACTGGAACGCACGGCTGTCGACGGGCCGCTGCGCGGCCGTCTCAAGGGTCTCGGCGTAACCTTCTTCACCGAATCCGCCCTGGCCGAGTGGCATGGCGACGCGGCGACGATTCGCGACCTGCTGGACGGCAGCGAGCGGCGCTTGCCCTTCGACTCCCTGGTATTGGCGACCCCCAACGAGGCCGAGACCACCCTGCACCAGGCCCTGGATGGCAGCGCAATCGAGGTCCGCAGTATTGGCGACTGCGTCGCACCGCGCCAGGCCAACCTGGCGATCTACGAGGGGCGGAAGCTGGGCCTGGCCCTTTAGAAAGCGAATGGCGGGGGTGGTTGCAGGACGAATAGGAGGCGTTTAGCGTGCCGCACCACGGCACAGCGCCGCCGGTTCGGGCCATCGCGTGGGATGCGGTCATGGACACGAGACCACTTCACCCTCGTTTCGGGGTAGAGATCCAGGGGATCGACCTGCGGGAGGTCACCGCAGAACGGCATTTCCCGCAGATCCGGGCCTTGTTCGAGCAGCACTCGCTCCTGCTCTTCAGGAACCAGGAGGTGGATTCGGAGGCGCATAACGACTTCGCGCTTCTCTTCGGGCCCTTGGAAGACAGGGCCGCCGATGCCGCGGGCAGCGCGCCGCGCGCCCGACCGCCGGTGCCGAAGCTCTCGAACCTGGAGAAATCGGGCGAAGGGACCCTAGACGCGAAATCGCTCCAGGTCCTGAACCTGATCGCCAACCAGCACTGGCACACGGACAGCACCTTTCTGCGCACACCGGCGCTGATCAACGCGATTACCGCCCATGTGGTCCCGTCGAGCGGGGGAGAAACGGAAATCGTCTCGACCCGGGCCGCCTGGCACGACCTGCCGCAGGCGCTGAAGGACAGAGCCGAAGCAACGGTGTTCCTGCACTCGATCCTGCCCTCGCGGATCGACACCGACCCGCGGCTCTTGGACCTTCCGGAAGTGAACCGCTATCAGGGGCAGGCGTGGCGCGCCGTCTGGCCCAATCCGGTGACCGGGGAAAAAGCCCTCTATATCGCGAACCATATTTACGGCGCGCGCGGCATGGACTGGGACGACGCCCGGGCCCTCGCCGAGGAACTGATCGCGTTCTGCACCCGGCCGGAATATCTCTATGCCCATCGCTGGGAACCGGGCGATTTCCTTGTCTGGGACGAACGGGCGACCATGCATCGCGGGCGCCCTTGGCCCTTGGAGGAAGAGCGCACCCTGACCAGCACCTGCGTGTCGGCGCGCGACTGCGACGGTCTGTCGCTGGTGACGCCGGACGACGGACCGATCCGCCCCGAGGAAACGCTGAAGGTCGCGTGACCAGCCGCTCTCGCGCCCATCGAACGGTGTGAGCCGTTCTGACCGGGGTTCACAGTCGTTCAAAGATGATGCGCCAGTCCGGTCGGTGCCCGATCCTGCGTGTCCTCGAAACGCACGCGACTAGCTCCTGGCGCCGGAGGCCATCCAGACGCCGATTCCGATCAGAGCCGAGCCGGAGAGGCGGTCGAGAAGAAGCCGGGCGGTTCCGCTGTTGCGAAAGGTCTCCGCGGCGCGGCCGGCGGCCATGGCATAAGCGAGGTCGCAGATCAGGGCCATCAAGGTGAAAAGACCGCCGAGGAATAGCGACTGCAGCGCGACCGAGCCCGCCGCCGTGTCGACGAACTGCGGCAGGAAGGCGAGGTAGAAGAGCGCGACCTTCGGGTTGAGGATCTCGACCAGCGCGCTTTCGGCCAGGATGCGCCGGTCCGACTTGGCGGCACCGGCCAGGGCCTCGGGCCTCTCGCCGCTCGCCCGGGCGCGCAGCAAGCCGATCCCGAGCCAGACCAGATACACGGCGCCGATCACCTTCATCACCGTGTAGAGCAGCGGCGAGTACTGGAACACGGCCGAGAGGCCGAGCGCCGCGCCGGCCACGTGGACCAGGCCGCCCGCCGCCAGGCCCAGGGTCGCGAGCAGGCCGCCGCGCAGGCCCTGGCCGATCGCGCGGGCCACGACGTAGAGGTTGGCGGGGCCGGGCGAGATCACCACGACCAGGGCCGCCGCCAGGAAGATCAGGAGCGTCTCGGGGCTAGGGAACATCTGACTACCTTAGGATAGACTGCATCGTTATGGAATTCCGGCCGACACCCCAAGACGAACCGGTCGAACTGACGTTCGAAGAATTCGACGAGCTCGTTCGCGCAGGCACCGTGCGGCCAAAGGCCCAGTACCGTTCCAAGTGGACCAACTATGAATGGCGCCCGGTCGATCGGATCCCAAGGTTCCTCAGGCTGATACCCCCGGGCTACAAGTACGAGGACGAGTTGAAGGAGCGGCGGGCGGAGATCGCCGAAAGCCTGCTCCAGGCCGAGCGGCAGGCGGAATTCTACGAGACCTACGTTTCCGGCGAGCTTATTGAGAGTTGCTACGGTCTCGAGCCCTTGGAGAAGGTCGCTCTGGACCCCGGTGTCGTCGGCGCCGCCCGCTTCATCATCTTGCCGAGTTTCGCGACCGAAAGAGTGGTCACCTTTCGCTTCGGGCCAAAGTCTCTATCCCTGGAAGGCGTAGTGGGCGAGGAATCGGTTTTCCATGCTGTTGCGAAAGCGGGACTTCCGCGTCGTCCCTACGAGTCACGCCTGGTCCACTTGCAAGGAGACCTCGGATATTACGAGGCGCCGGCGCCGTTCACGTCTTGGGAGACCTTCGTGGACAAGGCGGTTGACGCCCCATCGTGTTTCGCCTTTGTCTTGGACGGGGTCGGCTACGCGCAAAGGGTCCTGGTCAAGGGCGAGGTGGTCGCGGTTCGCTGGTTCAACCCCGGCCATGAACGTGAACATGCCAGGCAAACCGCTCTGGTGCGCGCCTATTGTGAATGTCTTCGCAAGGCGGGCATGGGCGAACTCTGTCAGGTCTAGACAGTTCCAGTCGGATCAGCGAACCCTCGGGTCAAGCCCGAGGGTGACGACAAGCGCTATTTCAGGAACTCGATCTCGACGAAGGCGAAGGGGAAGTCGTTGCGGTTGATCACGTTGTGCTCGACCCCGACTTTGCGGGCGTAGGACTGCCCGATGGTGAGCTCGGAACGAGTCTCGCCCTCGGCGCTGACAATGGTGAGCGCGCCGGTCGTCACGGGCACCACGATGTAGTTGTACTCGTGGCGGTGCCAGCCGGTCTCCGCGCCCGGCGCGAAGTTCCACTTGGTCACCCGGACCCGCCCGTCGTCGTGCTGGACCTCGGGCACGGCTTCGATGGTCATGGCTGCACCCTCCAATGCCTGGCGTCAGTCTGCTGCGCCGGCGGAAGCCAGTCAACGTTGCCTGGCACCGCCTCCCTCTGGTACCTGGAAAGGGCCGTCCAGGGAAGGAGACAAGCCCATGCCGCATTCGACCTATCTGCCGGACCGCATGGGCAGCGCGACCGTCGAGCCCGCCGGCCCGGTCGAGGCGGGCTCCTACCAGTCCTTCACCCTGACCTACACGGCCGGCTTCTTCGGCATCGACGACACGGGCTCGATCAAGATCGTCCACCGCTTCGCCAGCGACATGGGCAGGCCCCAGTTCACCGATCCCAAGGCGCCCAACTACGTCACCGCCGAGGCCTCCAACGGCGCCGTGCTTCACGTCGAATACGACATGAAGCGCAACATCCGGCCCTGGGACAAGACGCTCTACATCAAGGTCGTGCGCGGTTTTCTTCGCGAGGGCGACCAAATCGTCGTGCGCTTCGGCGACCGCCGCGAAGGCGGCCCCGGGATCCGGGTCCAGACCTTCTGCGAGGCCACCTTCGAGTTCCGCGTCCTGGTCGACGCGATCGCGACCTACAACTACGTCGAGCTGCCGGTCCAGCCCGAGATCGCCATTGTGCCGGGCCCGCCGGCGCGCTGGAAGGCGGCCCTGCCGACCCTGCGGCGGCGCGGCGAGGCCTTCCGCCTCTGCCTCAAGGGCGAGGACGCCTGGGGCAACCCGAGTGACCGCTGTGATCAGACCTTCCGGCTCCGGTCCAATCAGCCGGTCGACGGCCTGCCCGAGACCGTGACATTCCAGCCCGGCGCGTTCTCCGTGATCCTCGAAGACCTCAAGACGGAGACCCTGGGAGACCTCACCATCGAGCTTCTGGCCGAGGACGGCTCCGTCGCTGCCCGTTCCAACCCGCTCAGGGCCGTCGAGGAGGCTGCGCTTCTGCCCTATTGGGGCGACCTGCACGGCCAGTCGGAGGAGACCATCGGCACCAACTCGGCGCGGGACTTCCACCACTTCGCCCGCGACAAGGCCTTCCTCGATGCCGTCTCGCACCAGGGCAACGACTTCCAGATCACCACGGCTTTCTGGCACGGGCTGAACGAGATCACCGCCGAGTTCAACCAGGACGACAGCTTCATCACCTTCCCGGGCTACGAGTGGTCGGGCAACACGGGGCTGGGCGGCGACCGCAACGTGCTCTACCGGACCGAGGGCCGGCCGATCCACCGCTCGTCCCACGCCCTGGTCGACGACCTCTCGGACGTCGAGACCGACGCCAACTCGGCGGAACAGCTATTCGAGAAGCTGAAGGACGCGGACTGCGTGGTCTTCGCCCACATCGGCGGGCGCTACGCCGACATCAAGATGGCCCACGACATCCGCCTGGAACGCGCGGTCGAGGTCCACTCGGCCTGGGGCACCTTCGAGTGGCTGATCGAGGACGCGCTGGAGCAGGGCTACCGGGTCGGCATCGTCTCGAACTCCGACGGCCACAAGGGCCGGCCGGGCGCGAGCCACCCCGGCGCGACCAAGTTCGGCGCCTACGGCGGGCTGACCTGCATGCTGGCGCCCGCCTTTACCCGCGACGGCCTGCTCGAGTCCCTGCGCCGGCGTCACCACTACGGCACCACGGGCTGCCGCATGATCTTGGACGTGAAGGCGGTCTTCGACACACCGGCCGAGCTGTTCGACGAGGACCCCAATCTCGGCCCCACGACGAGCCGGCCGGCGACCGAGGCCATGATGGGCGACATCCTGCGTTCGGCGGACGCGGCGGTCACCTTGGCCATCGACGCCCACGCCGCGGCGCCGGTCGAGCGGATCGAGCTGCGCAACGGCCTCGAGACCCTCGAGACCTTCCGGCCCTTTGGGCAGGCCGACTTGGGCCGGCGCATCCGGGTGCTCTGGGAGGGCTCGGAGTACCGCGGCCGGGGCCGCGAGACCGTCTGGGACGGCAGGGCCGATCTGACCGGCAACAGCTTCGAGCGCCTGGCGCCGATCAACCGCTACAACCTGGACAAGCGCTTCGAACAGACCGGCCCCGGCAGCCTGGAATGGACCGCGCTGACCACCGGCGGCTTCGGCGGCTTCGACGCCTGGCTGGAAGACCCGAAGGCCGGCACCCTCAAGATCGAGACCGCCCTGGTCCAGGCCGAGATCCCGATCGCCGAGATCGGTATGGAAGACAGGGTCTTCGAGGCCGGCGGCATCCGGAGACAAGTCCGCGTGTTCCGCCTGCCCGACGAGAACCCGCACCGGGAGGTGCGGATCGAGCGCCGGGTCGCCCTGCGCGACGACCGGGACAACGCGCTCTACCTCTGCCTCACCCAGGAGGATGGCCACCTGGTCTGGTCGAGTCCGATCTACGTGTTTCGGTGATCAGCTCTTAGGGCGGCGCGGCTGGGCCACGCGGTTGTCGCGCGCCTCGGGCGGTTCCTCGTTGGGCGCGTCCGGGCGGCAGCCGGGGAAGGGGCGGTCGCCTCGGGTCGCAAGGTGGGCCTCGTCCTGTTCGGCCCAATCCATCTCGGTGAGCTTGCGGCGCAGGGCCGCCCGGGCTCGTTGAAGCCAGCTCATGGGGGAGGCCTCAGGCCTTGCGGTAGAAGCTCTGGTCCGGCCGCTCGGCGCGGAGCTGCGCCGGCAGGTTGCCGCCGTAGGGCGCGTCGATGAAGGCGCAGACCTCGGGGTCCATCTCCTCGGCGCTGACCGGGTCGTCCCGGTAATAGCCGTAGCGATCCTCGCCGCGCACCAAGAGCGCCGAGTCCCGCTTGCCGCGGTGCTTCACGTGGGACGCGACATAGGTGATCGAATAGCCCATGCGGCGGTCGTTCGAGCGGTTCGGCGGCGAGCCATGCATGATGCCCATGTGGTGCAGGGACATCTCGCCCGGCTGCAGCAGGCAGTAGACCGCGTCTTTCTCATCGACCTCGACGTCGGCCTCTTCGTAGGTGAAGAGCATGTTGCCGCTGCCCTGCTCCGAGGCCTTGTGGGGCTTGAAGGGCACCAGTTGGGTGCCGGGAATGACCCGCATGGCGCCGTTCTGCTCGGTGCTCTCGATCAGCGCGACCCAGACCACGCAGACGTCGGCCGGGTCCATGTCCCAGTAGTAGGAGTCCTGGTGCCAGGCGACGTACTCGGGCCCGCCGGGCTCCTTGATGAAGAGGCTGGAACCCCAGCAGAGGAGGTCGGGGCCGAGCACCGACTCGACCACGTCGAGGATGCGCGGGTCCTTGATGACCGGCATCAGCGACGGCATCTTGAGGTGCGCCTTGTTGCGCAGGATCAGCGCTTCCTTGACGCCGTGGCGGCGCCCGAAGGCCTCGACCTGGCCGCGGATCTCGCCGGCCTCCTGCGGGGTCAGCCCCGGAAGCGGCGCGAGGAAGCCGTCGCGGCGATACTGCTCAACCTGCGCTTTGGATAAGCTGCCACTCATCGTCCAATTCCTTGTCGGCTCCGCCCTTCAGGCCGAGCATCTTGAAGAAGTCCGGGAAGGAGTCGCTGGTGTCGTTGCTCTCGTCGAAGCTGCAGGGCTCCTTGCACGCGAGCGCGAAGAGCGCCAGCGACATGAAGATCCGGTGGTCGCCATGGTTCGAGAAGCTGGTCCGCCCGTTGTGCCGGGCCCGGCCGTGGATCTCCAGTCCGTCGGTCGCCCCCTCCTTGTCGTAGAGCACCGAGACCGTCACGCCCGCCTTGGCCAACTCGGTGGCCATGGCGTCGATGCGCGGGCACTTGTGGTGCTGGGTCAGTCGCGCCCCGGTCAGGCGCACCCGGCCCGGGATGGTCGCCGCGATCGCCGCGACCGTGGGCAGGATGTTGGGGCTGTCGCTCAGGTCGAAGGCGACGTCGACTCGGGCCGGCAAGGCAGTGCAGTCGACCGCCAGGGTGTGCGGCGTCTGCAGCCATTGGATGCGGGCGCCCAACTCCTCGACGATGTCGACGATGGCGCGCTCGCCCTGCAGGCTGAGCGGGTCGAGGTTGGAGACCACGATGTCGCCCCGGCTGACGAAGGCGGCGCCCAGGATGTAGGAGGCCGAGGTGTAGTCGCCCGTGATGTCGATCTCCCGGCTCTCGTAGGGCTTGTCGTTGGCGACCTGGATCTCCCGCTCGTCGCCGCTGAAGGCGACGTCTACGCCGAAGCGGCGCATCATGTCGGCGGTCTGCCGGATGTAGGAGAGCGAGTAGGGCGTGCCGCTCAGCTCGATCGTGGTCGGCGTCGTCGCGAGGGGCGCGGGCACCATAAGCGCGGTCGCGAATTGGGAGGACACCGAGGTGCCGAGCTTGTAGAGGCCGCCGGGCAGTTCGCGCGAGAGCGCGGCGCAGGGCAGGCGGTCCTCGCCGTCGAAGAACTCGAAGTGCACGCCCTTGGCCTTGAGTGCCGAGAACAGGGGCGCGAAGGGCCGGTTCCTGAGTACGCTGTTGCCGTCGACCACGACGCGCTCGGCCATCGCCGAGCCAATGGTGGCGAAGAGGCGGCCGACCAGCGCGGAGCCCGAGGCCCAGACGTAGCGGGTGTTCTCCTCGCGCCGCGCCGCGCGGATGTTGCCGCCCAGGCCGGTCACCCGGATTTCGTTCTCGTCCTCCTCGACCTCGACGCCAAGCGCCTTGCAGGCGTCGATCATCATCCGCGTCTCGCGGCAGTAGAGCGGATTGCGGATGCGCGAAGTGCCCTCCGCCAGGGCCGCCATCACCAGGGCCCTCTGGGTTTCCGGCTTGGAGGCAGGCGCGACGCAGCGGCCGACGATCGGGCCTCGTCTGGCGATCCGTAGTGTCACGTCAAGAATCCCCTTTCCTGGTGAAAGAGACGAGGCGGCGCGTGGTTGCGACCTTCGTTGTTCCATACGCACGGGCCGCACGCCCCGGTCTGCCGACGCGGCGCGCGCGACGCTGTGCTCCTGATACGATCAACGCCACCCGGGCTCCCCGCTAGGCGGCCGCGGTGCCGTCCGGACCCTTGCCAGCGGCCCGGGTCGTGGCGTTGTAGCTCTCGACGAACCTCAGCAGGTCGTCGAAGGTGGTCCAGTCGCCGATCACCCGCGGCACCTTGTTCTGGCCGCCCAGCTTGCCTCGGCTCTTCATCCAGTTGTTGAAGGCGCCGGGCGCCGCGGCGACGATCACGGGTGGCAGAATCCCGCCGGCGACCGCGCGGCGCTCCCGGTAGTCCTCGTTGCGCTCGGCCAGGGTGCGGTCGACCGATTCGGTCATGGCTTCGATCTGCTTGGGGTTCAGCAGGCCTTCGCGGAACTCGATCACGTGCACGTGCCGGCCCAGCCCGCCTTTTTCCTCGAACACTTCCGTGCCGACCGAGAACTCGCTGATGTTCAACCCCTGCGCCTTGGCCGACGCGATCAGCGAACTCTCCAGGAGTTCGCCCGTGACGTGCTCGCCGAAGGTGGTGAGGTAGTAGGCCGTGCGGCCGGTCACCAGCAGTCTCGGCGTCGAGGCGTCGACGAAACGGACCACGTCGCCGATGATGTAGCTCCAAAGACCGGCGCAGCTGCTCACCACGATGGCGTAGTCGATGCCGGGCTCCAGGTTGCCGACCCAGTGGCGCGTCGGGTTCGGGCTCGCGAGCTCCTCCAAGGGTACGAACTCGTAGAACACTCCGTGATCGAGAACCATCCGCAGGCCCTCGCCCGGGCCGCGGTCCGCGACCGCCACGAAGGCCTCGCTCGCCGGGTAGGTCTCGCGCATCTCGGCGTGGCTGCCCTCGAGGAGTTCCTCGAAGCGCTGCCGGTAGGGCGCCAGGGAGACGCCGCCGTGCACCAGGATCTCCATCTCCGGATAGAAGTCGACGATGCGCTCTCCCAGGTCCGGCCGCATGGTGGCCAGATGCTCGAAGAACAGCAGCAGCCAGTTGCACCCGCCGGTCATGGCACGGATGTCCTGCTCCAGCGACCGGGGCCCGAGATAGGCCATCTTGTCTTCCCACTCGACGAAGCGGGTCTCGCCCTTGGGCGGAAAGTAGAACGGCCGCGCCCACCAGGCGCGGTGCTTCGCCGCGATGCCGCTCATGTCGCCGCTGTAGACGCCCGGCGCCTGTTCGACCAGGTCGGTGCTGCCGCCGAACACGAATGTCTTGCCCGAAAGCATGCGGCTGCGCGGACGGTTGACCAGGTGATGGACCAGGACGTCGGACGCGGCCTTGTAGTTCGAGCGCACCATGGCCTTGGTGCAGGGGATGTACTTCAAGTTGCCGGTCGAGGTTCCCGACGAGACGGCGAAGTACTCCACGAGGCCCGGCCAGGTGACGTTATCGAGGTGCGGGAAGGCGTCCTTCCAGTAGGCATTCCAGAAGTCGTCGTAGACACGCAGCGGCACGCGCGCCTGATAGTCGGCGACCGAGGCGATGCGGTCGAAGCCGTGGTCCCGCCCGAAACGCGTCCCCGCCGCCTTGTTCACGATGGACAGCAGCTGGCGTTCCTGAGTCTGCGCGGGCGGCTGCGCCTCGAGCTGCCGGACCCGGTGACGCGCGTAGGCCCGAAAGAGGCCGGTCACGCCGGTAAAGCCCCGGCCTTCGGGCGCGGGCTGAATGCTCTTGTCTGCGCTTCTTGCGCCCGAGCGCGCCTCTATGCTCCAGCTACCTACCATTCTCGACCTCGTTGGAGGGACACTACCGCGACGACCGTCGGGCATGGCGGTCGATCCGTCATGCCCTCTGCCTTCTGGCGGCAAGTTATAAAGAAACGATTAGGCTGGACGCGGATCCCGGCCCGCGCGGCCGGGAATTCGGAACGGACATCCCTCTCGTCTCCGTCTCGTGTTTCGGATTAAGGAGACTGAAATGAAAAATCAAGCGCCGTGATGGCGGGCGAGGGGAAGCTTAGCGACCGGGACTTCTTGACGCGCGCAAGACGATCACCCCGCTCGGGAATGTGGGAACGTCCGTCGTTACACGGGTTTACGTGCACCTGGGGCGTCGGACTTTACGGTTTGTTCATCTGTCTATTACGCCTTTCCTGTAACAGGGCGTAACAAATAGTGATTTGGCCGGCGCGGGGCAATTCGCCATTGTGCGCTCGCAAGTGCAACACGCGGGGGCGCACCGCAATCTAATCCGAGAGGTGGGGCGAGGGGTTTTCGAGACGCTACCGGTCAGCGCGTTCAGGTGTCCGAGGGGAACCGCGCGCCACGATCGGTGAGAGGGAGTAGTTCGAGTTGCAACATATCGACTCAAGTCGCCTGGAACCCAGGGGGCCGCACATGAGGCTCGTCGGCGGTCTGGATACGCCGCCGGTCGTTTGGGTGTTGCTGAGCCACCGCGTCGGCGACAGCCTTCAAGTGATGGCCCTGGCCGATTCCCTCGGCTGGCCTTACGAAGTGAAGTCTACCGCCCCTGACGGCGGTTCAACGACGGCCGCGCCGATGAGCATCGACGAGGCGTGCACCCACGACGTAGCGAACCAGACCTGGCCCGACCTCGTGCTGAGCGCGGGATGGCGCAGCGAGGTGCGCGCGCGCCAGCTTCGGGCGCGTGCCGCGCGCGACGGCCACGAGGTGCGCCTGGTGCACGTGGGCCGCCCCTGGATCGACTGGGACGTCTTCGACTTGGTCGTATCGCCGCCGCAGTACCGGCCGCCGGACGGTGAACACATTCTGCGCAACAAGACGCCGCTCCACGGGGTCACGCAGGAGCGGCTCGACGAGGCGGCCGAGGCCTGGCGTCCGCGCCTCAAGGCCTTGCCCGGCCCCTACGTCACGCTGCTCGTCGGCGGGCACAGCGGCCCGTTCAATTTCAGCCGCAACGCAGCCTGCCGCCTCGCGCTCCAGGCCTCGCGCTTCGCCGAGTCGCGCGGCGCCTCGCTGCTGATCACGACCAGCGCCCGGACCCCGGACTACGTTGTCGACGCCCTGGAACAGCACCTGGACGCGCCCCACTTCCTCTACAAGTGGCGGCCGGAGGCGAACAACAATCCCTACTATGCGTTGCTGGCGCTCAGCGACGAGCTGATCGTCACCTGCGACAGCGTCTCGATGCTGACCGAGGCTTGCGCAACCCGCAAACCGGTCTACATGTTCCGCCTGGACAGCGCGAACGAAGAGACGTCGAGGGAAACGCTGCCCTTGGCCGAACGAAATCGCGGCTGGGAATGGGGCGCCTTTCTCGGGCGCCTGCGGGCGCGGCTCTACAGCCACTTCCTGCGCACCGGTCCCAGGCGCATCACGCGCGACATCACGCTCGTGCACCAGCACCTGGTCGAGTCGAAGCGGGCGGTCTGGCTCGGCGAGGAGTTCTCGGATTGGCAGATGACACCGCCACTGGACAGCATGACGCGGGCCGTGGTCCGGGTCCGCGGGTTCTTCGACAGCTCGAAGCAGCCGCTGCCCTTTACCGACGTCTCCCTGGTGTCGACCGGGGAACCTCAACGAGAGGCCTCGTGACATCTGGCGCCTCGGGCAGGCGCAGGGCGTGGGCATCCGTTCGGTGACGGCCGTTCGGCGCTAGGCCCGCGAGGTTGATGCCCCTTGTGTAATGCTCTCGAGATCGGGCAAGACGGGCGTGCCGGCCCCCGAAAGGGCGGACACGACTGCCGGAACGAGGTCAGGTCGCCTCGCTCCGGCCGCAAATGAAGCAAGGGGTTCAGCATTAAGCGCTCTGAAAGGCAATCGTGCTCTTGATGCCCGGTCGTCCCGACACGACAGCGTCCGCGCCGCCACGCTCGGCAAATTCTTCCCCTCACGTGGGGAATCTGGAGTAGTTCGCAGAATCTCATGTTCATCAACGTAGCCACGAAGAAATACATCCCCACGATACCGCGGCCGCTGTTGGCGGCGCTCGGGCTCGTGCCGACGTCGGTCAGCACCGAAAAGCGCTTGGCCGCTTTCCCGACCGAGAACCTGCCGATCGATCGGCCCGTCAGCGTCAGGTGGAACCAGCACCACGTGCCCTACATCGATGCCCAGACGGACGACGACCTGGCGTTCACGCTGGGGCTGGTGCACGCGCACCTGCGCGGTGCCCAGATGAACCTGATGCGCCTCGTGGTGCGGGGTCGTCTTTCAGAGCTCTTGGGCCCCTTCACGCGGGAAATGGACCACGCCCTTCGGGTCATGGACATGACCCTCGGCACCAAGGGCATGTGGGAACGGATGCCTGAGTCGACGCGGCGCTGGATGTCCCGCTTCACGGACGGGGTCAATCACTACCAGGGCCAGCAGGAGCTCCGGCCCCTGGAGCTGCGGCTGCTTCGTGCGCCGCGCGAGCCCTGGACCGTGGACGACGTGCTGTCGGTGGGCCGGCTGCTCGGCGCCGACTTCAACTGGCTGACCTTTCTCGCCCTGCTGCCGCAGCGCAAAGCGGAGAACTTCTCTCTGCTCTGGCGTCGCGTGCTCGAGGCCGGCGGGACCCTCGGCGACCACAACGTCGCCCCGGAACCCGTGGAGGCGATGGTCAAGATGGTGGCCAATGCCGGCAAGGCGGGCAGCAACACCGTGGCCGTCGCGGCCCATCGCAGCGCCACCGGAAGCGCGCTGATCGGGTCCGACCCCCACCTGGGGCTCTCTCTGCCCAACACCTGGGTGCTGGCCGGGCTGCGCTCGCCGACCATGAACGTGGTCGGCCTCATGCTCACCGGGCTGCCCTTCGTCTGCATGGGGCGCAGCCCCTATATGGCCTGGGGCGGGACCAACCTGCGCGCGGCCTCGACCGAGCTGTTCGACGTCTCGGATCTGCCTGACAGCGAGATCGAGACTGTCGAGACGGAGATCAAGATGCGCGGCGCCGGCACCGCCAAGCGCAAGATCCGGCGCACCCGCTTCGGCACGATCATGTCGGATGCGCCCTTCTTTCCCTGCGCCAAGGGAGACAAAATCGCCTTCCGCTGGGTCGGTCACCAGCCGACCGACGAGCCAACCTGCTTCCTCAAGGCGGCGCGGGCCAAGACGCCGGAAGAGTTTCGCCAGGCCTTCGAGAGCTATGGCGTGCCTTCGACCTCGATGGTCTACGCTGACAAGGAAGGCAACATCGGCGAGATCATGGCCGCGACGCTTCCCGTGCGGGGGCCCTTCTCCGAAAAGGATTTCGTGCGCGACGCCCGCGACCCCGAGGTTGATTGGAACGGCTTTCTAAACAGCACCGAGCTGCCCTACAGCAAGAACCCGGGCGACGGCGTCGTCGTCTCGGCCAATACCAAGCCGCCCAAGACGGCGGTGCCGGTAGGTTTCCTCTTCGACTCCGGCGAGCGCTTCAATCGCCTGCACGATCTCCTGGCCAAGCGCCGCCGGGTTTCGACGGAGGAGCTGGAAGAGATCCTGTGCGACGTGACGTCGCCAACCGCGGCCAAGCTGGCCAAGCTGTTGGGTGCCGAGATCGAGGATCTTCAGCTGGGCGAGAAAGAGTCCGCGCTGGCGCGCCAGCTGCAGTCCTGGGACGGCAGCTACCCGGCCGGGTCATCGGCCGCTGCCGCTTTCGAGATCCTCCTGGCGCACCTGGCGCCGACGGTGTCGCAGCGCGAGGATAAGGCGGCGCTGGAACACTACCTGTCCCAGTGGAACTTCATCGTCTCCTACTTCGAGCGGGAGTTCGCCGCCCTCGCGCCGGACCAGAAGGCGCGCATCCTCCGCAAGGCCCTCGCCGGGACCTTGCGCGACCTGCGGCGCTATCCGACCTGGGGCGCCATGCACCGGGTCAAGATCGCCCATATCCTCGCCAAGCTGCCGCTCATCGGGGCGGCCTTCGTGGTCGACGAACTTCCCGCCGACGGTTCGCGGCAGACGCCGCAGAAGACCTCGCACGGCTTGGAACGCGGCCGGCATTACACCGACTTCGGATCCATGGCGCGGCACGTGTCCGACATGTCGGACGACGACGCCAACTGGTTCGTGATGTTCGGCGGCCAGGACGGCTGGCTGGGCAGCGAGTCCTTCTCCGACCAGATGCCGCTATGGCGCGGCCGGCGTTACATGCGGCTGCCGTTGCGCAGCGAGTCCGTGGCCGAGGATTTCCCGATCGCCATGACCTTGAAGCCGCATTAGCGCCGGTTCGGCGACCGCGGTCGCCAGCCTCATGAGGCCCTTTCGACGATCCTGCTTAGCAGGGCTCGCTCGAGCTCGCCGGTCGAAACGCAGGTCAGCGCCGTTGTCCGCAGTTTCCCCTCGGCGATAGTTCCCTCGATTGTCGCCCGGATCCGCATCTGGCCGTCGCTCACGCGAATTCTTAGCCTCACTTCGGTCGTGGTCCGCCGGTCCGCGACCAGAGCCTCGCCGGAAATCTGGCCGCAGTCCGCCTCCGCCGGGGACAGCCGGACCGCTTGGCGGTTGGTTGTGATCAGGCCGCGTGCGGGGTCCGTGAAGGCGATCGGATAGCCGGCACCGACCACGGTCAGCACGGCGGCCTCGAACAGCGCGTCGCGCGTGGCGTCCACGGACACGGTATGCGGCCGCGCCTGGGGCGCGGCCACGGGCGGGCTGTAGGCTCCCTCGCAGGCCGTCACCAGGACGGCTACGCAGAGGGCCGGGAGTCCGGATGGCAAAGACCTCCAAGGGCTGAACGGCTTGGCGCGGCCTCTGATCTCGCGTTCTCCTTTAAGCAGCTAGTGAAGTCGATGGTCACACGCGCGGGGCTCGGGATCAAACGCTGGGTCGCCGTCTCGGCGCAATCTCCTGCAGAGACCCGTCGCGGGCAATTCTGGGAGGAGTTGCATCGCTTCAATGGCTATGCTCTATATGCGCGAGTAGCCTTCCGACGACGAGCGCGTCGGGCCAAGCGATGACCGATATCCAGGTAGCGGTTTCGGTCGGCTCGACATCGCGCGTTTGACGATACGCAGATTTCCCGGCCTGTGCGCCGGCGTCGCGCTCCGTCAAGGAAGTGAGAGCGGCGCCGCCCGGCAGGCCATCCGTTGATTTTCCTGCCGACTCTGCTTCGGGAGCAGGCGCTCATGATCTCCGAATCCGTTCCCATAATGACGGTATTCGATCTGGCCATTATCGGTGGCGTCGCCGTCGCGCTGGTCATCTTCCTGCGCAATCTCGACACCTTCAGACGTCTCTCCGCCCTCTGGAGCCTCGCTTCCATCGTCTTCGGACTGATCATCATTGCCGCCTTCTACTTCTCCGACCTCGTCACCATGCACGTCCTGCCGATGTTCTATTCGCTCGAGGCGTCCATGGCCGAGATGCACAACCTCCACCTTCACCACAGCTGGTTTATCAAGCTCTTGGCGGTCGCGTTCATCGTGTTTGGGGTGATCTCGATCACCCAGCGCATGGCTCATATCCTGAAGGATCTGAATGCAAAGGAGCAGAGCTTTCACCAGGAGCTGCAGCGCCGTGAGAGTTCCGAAGAAAAGGCGCGCGAGGGCGAAGATCGCTTGCGGCTCGCGGTGGAGCTGGCCGGCTTGGGCACCTACGTCTGGGACTCGATCGAGGACAAGTGTCTCTATTGCTCGCCGGAGCATGCGAGCATTCACGGCACCACGGTCAAGGACTACATCGCCCGGGGTTCCGATATCGACGGGCCGTTTCTCTTCACCCACCCAGAAGATAGGGAGCGTGTCAGGTCGACCTTCAAGTCGCTGCGGGAGGGTAACCGCATCGAGTTCGAGTACCGGGTCGTCACGCCCAGCGGGGAAGTGCGCAATGTCCGGGAGATCGCCAAACCCATCTTCGATCAGAACGGTGCGGTGATCCGGGAATACGGCACGACGCAGGACATCACGGATTTCACCCGCTCCCAGGAACAGCTGAGGCAGTCCCAGAAGCTGGAGGCGCTCGGTCAGCTGACGGGCGGCATTGCCCATGACTTCAACAACATGCTTGCGGTCATCATGGGCAACTGCGATTTCCTGCAGAAGCAGCTCGGCGACGACCACAAACGGGTGCAGTCCATCCTTCGCGCGGCATCCCACGGCGCGGAACTGACCGAGCGGCTGTTGGCCTTCGCCCGGCGGCAGTCGCTCAGTCCGCAGGACATTGATCTTCAGGCGCTTCTCGCCGATATGAGCGACATGATGTCCCGAACCCTCGGCGAGTCGATAGAGATCAAGATCTCGCCTGCTCCGGGACTCTGGCCGGTCTCCGCCGATCCGGTGCAGTTGGAGAGCGCGATCCTGAACCTGGCAATCAATGCCCGCGACGCCATGCCCAGGGGCGGCACGCTCTCCCTCGAGGCCGCGAACGCCGAACTCGGCCCGGACACCCCCGCCTCGACGTCCGGCTGCCGTCCGGGCCACTTCGTCGTGCTGACGGTGCGCGATACGGGCACGGGGATGTCGGAGGAGGTGCTGTCCAACGCCTTCGAGCCCTTTTTCACGACCAAGGATGTCGGCGAAGGGAGCGGCCTGGGACTCAGCATGGTCTACGGCTTCGTCCAGCAATCCGGCGGTCACGTCGCGCTGGAGAGCCGGCAGGGGGAAGGGACCACGCTGAAGCTCTATCTGCCGAGGGGCGAGGCGCCCGAGGCCGCCGAATCCGCGGCGCCGGCCACGGCCGCGAGCGCCCCGCAGGAACCAACCGGAAAGGTCGTCATGGTTGTCGAGGACGACCGGAACGTTCGCGAGATCGCGGTCACCTTGCTGCGCGATCTCGGCTACGAGGTTCTCCAAGCGGCTGACGGCGAGGCGGCCATCGCCGTGCTCGAGGACGCGCCCAGGATCGACCTCCTGCTCTGCGACCTGGTTCTGCCCGGCGGCATGGCCGGGCCCGAGGTCGCGGAGCGGCGCAAGCGCCGCCACCCCGCCAGCAAGGTCCTGTTCATGACCGGCTACGCCGGGGAGGATGTTCAGGAGGTCGCCCGCAAGGGCCAGGGGCCGGACAATGGACTGCTCCGCAAGCCGTTTCGCAAGCGGGAGCTGGCCGAGAAGGTGCGCCAGGCGCTCGGGGCGGAGGCCGATCAAGGGCGGATCGTCCGCTTCGAAGAGCACCTGCGCTCCCGCCGGGTGACCTAGCCTGCAACCAGAGATGTATTACTAATGCAAATAAACTAATGCTCTTGATAGTAGATTCACATTCTTCTGGTATTTTTCATAATTACATGAAGCGCCCGGAGTAAGCACAATGTCCGATCGAAGCCTGAAGCAGTCCTTTCTGGATTTCCTCGCCGACGAGGCGGGTAGCGCTCAGGTCGAGCAGGCCCTGATCGTGGCACTTGTCTCGGTAGCCATCGTTGCCTCGCTGTCCAACGGCGACGCCTTCGCGGCGCTCTACGATCTCGTGGCTGACGAGGTCGATCCTCCGCTGATCCAGGAAGAGTAGGACTAAGCGGCCCGGGGCCGCGATAGCACCCACGGTTAAGGATCATTAACCGAGCTGCGCCGAGCGCGGTGGCGCGGCTCCCTCGACCTCTCAGTCTTCCGCAAGATCTGACGGCAGGGCGATCCGCCGTTGGCGATGCGATTGCTCGTTTCAAGGAGATTAGATGGTGCCGCCGGTGTGAATTGAACACACGACCCCACCCTTACCAAGGGTGTGCTCTACCCCTGAGCTACGGCGGCACCGGGGTCGAACGCGGCGGAAAATGCCACCGTGCCTTGATATTGGCAAGCCCTTGTCGCGCGGCGGCACTTGAATGCGGCCGCGTGGCGGCCCGCGCCGCCGCCGGACGGCCCCTTGGCTGCCTTGACCTTGCCGCATTCGGCCGCCATCTTGCGCCGCCAATGAAAGACCCGCTCTCCGCATCCTCGCCCAAGCAGACGGCCCGGGCCCGCACGGCCAAGGCCGAGCGCGACCGCCGCCTGGCAAAGGCGCTCCGGGCCAACCTGCGCCGGCGCAAGGAGCAGGCGCGCGGCCGGGAAACACCTGAGGCCGAGTCGCGCACCGCCGCGGAAAGCGAGCCGAGTGAAGAACTCGTTAAGCATGAGAGAGATAAGAACAGGGGCACAAGTCCCGGAACAGGGCGGGCGGCTGGCGAAGGCTGACGCTTGACTGGCAACCCGTGACCCTGTCGGCAGAGCGGCCGGCGCGATGAGAGGAACTTGATGGACCGTATGCGCATTCGCGGCGGCCGGCCCCTGGTCGGCGAGATCGAGATCAGCGGCGCCAAGAACGCCGCCCTTCCCTTGTTGGCGGCCAGCCTGCTGACCGAAGATACGCTGAAGCTGACCAATCTTCCCTACCTGGCGGACATCGACGCCATGACCCGGCTGCTTGCCCAGCACGGCGTGGCGATCACCGACGCCGGCGGCAACGGCGACCGCCGCGTGGTGACACTCTCGGCGGGCCGGATCGAGAACCATCGCGCGCCCTACGATCTCGTCCGCAAGATGCGCGCCAGCATCCTGGTCCTTGGGCCTCTTCTGGCGCGCGAGGGCAGGGCGGAGGTCTCCCTGCCGGGCGGCTGCGCGATCGGCACCCGGCCGGTCGATATCCATCTGCGTGGCATGGAGCTGCTCGGCGCCAAGGTGGAGCTGAAGGACGGCTACGTCCACGCCGAGGCGCCGAACGGTCTGACCGGCGCCGAGATCGTGTTCCCCAAGGTATCGGTCGGTGCGACCGAGAACCTGCTTATGGCGGCTTCTCTGGCGCGCGGTCAGACCCGGCTGGTCAACGCTGCCCGCGAGCCGGAGGTCACCGATCTGGTCCACTGCCTGGTCGCCATGGGGGCCCGGATCGACGGGATCGGCAGCGACACGTTGACCGTGCAGGGCAGCCCAAAGCTGCGCGGGGCGACCCACCGGGTGGTGCCGGACCGGATCGAGACCGGCACCTACGCCATGGCCGCCGCGATCACCGACGGCGAACTGGATCTGATCGGTGCCCGCACCGAGCACCTGCCCAACGTGATCGAGCTGCTCGGCGAGGCCGGCGTATCGATCGAAGAGTCCAATCGCGGCCTGAAGGTGGGCCGGGCCAACGGCCGGCTCGCCGGGGTCGACGCCATGACCGAGCCCTTTCCGGGCTTCCCGACCGACCTCCAGGCCCAGATGATGGCCCTGATGGCGGTCGCCGACGGCGCCGCCATGATCACCGAGACGATCTTCGAGAACCGCTTCATGCACGTCCCGGAGCTGGCGCGCATGGGCGCCAACGTGAACGTCCACGGCGCCTCCGCCCTGGTGCGGGGCCGCGAGAAGCTGACAGGCGCGCCGGTCATGGCGACCGACCTGAGAGCCAGCGTCTCGCTGGTGCTGGCCGGACTCGCCGCCGAGGGCGAGACCGTGATCAACCGGGTCTACCATCTGGACCGGGGCTACGAGCGCCTCGACGAGAAGCTCTCGGCCTGCGGCGCCGACATCGCGCGCCTCGCCGACTGAAGAGCCACCGTGCCCTAGAGCAGATCGATGTCGAGCGGATTCACATGTTTTGCCGGGACCGCCAAGCGCTTCCGTCAAAACATGATCCGCGCTAGAGGTTTTCTTTTCGCGCTCAATCGCTAAATTCCTCGCTCGTGGGGTCGGCTGCGCCGCGCCCCTGCGTACAAGGGATTGAACCAGCGTTGTTTTCCGGCTTCCAGGTGGGATCGGCGCGGGACAACCGCGCCTTGTCGGGCCGCCGCGCCCGGCGTCTGCCAGCGAGGGACAAGGTTTCTGCCCCATGATACCGCCACCATCGATCAAGCTGCGGGCCCACGACCGGGACGACATGGAGGTTGTGGCGGCCTGGCTGCAGGACGCCCTCGCGCCGGTCGCGGACATGGCCTACCTGAAGCGCGAGAAGCGTTTTGTCATGGTGGTGAACCGCTTCAAGTGGGAGATCGACCGGGTGCCGGGACCGGCACCGGTTCCGCCGGCCGACACCGACGCGCGCTTCGAGGACGACGCGGAGCCGCCGGCCTTCGAGCGGGTCAATTGCGGCATCTGCTTCGACCGGGTCAAGAAGGTGAGGCTGCGCGGCTTCAAGCTCGAAGACAAGGACCAGATCCTCAATCTGCTCACGATCCACGTCGAGCCCAAGGCCATTACGCTGGTCTTCTCGGACGACGCCATGGTGCGCCTCGAGGTGTCGGCGATCGCCTGCCACCTGGAAGACCTGGGCGAGCCCTGGCCGACCCATTGGCGTCCCGAGCACGAAGAGGACCAGACCCCTGCCGGCTGACGCCGGCGCACGCGGCCCGTGCAGGCGGCCCGGACAGCTGGAGTTCCAGGTTTGAGCGCCAACGATCCCCTCGTGCTGGCCGTTCCCAAGGGCAGGATCCTCAAGGAGCTACTGCCCCTGTTGGCGCGTTGCGGCATCGTGCCTGAAGCCTGCTTTACCGACGAGTCCTCGCGGCAGCTGCGCTTCTCGACCAACCACGGCATGCTCGAGATCATCCGCGTGCGCAGCTTCGACGTGGCGACCTTCGTCGCCTTCGGCGCGGCCCAGCTCGGCGTTGCCGGTAACGACGTGATCATGGAGTTCGACTATCCGGAGCTCTACGCCCCGGTCGATCTCAAGATCGGCCACTGCCGCCTGTCGGTCGCCGAGCCGCGGGCCCTGCTCGCCGGCGACGATCCCAGCCGGTGGAGCCACGTCAGGATCGCCACCAAGTATCCCGAGATTACCCGACGGCACTTCGCCCGGCGCGGGGTCCAGGCTGAGTGCATCAAGCTGAGCGGCGCGATGGAGCTGGCGCCCGGCTTGGGTCTGTGCCGCCGCATCGTCGACCTGGTGTCGAGCGGCGCCACCCTGGCCGCCAACGACCTGGTCGAGGTCGAGGAGATCGCGCGCATCACCTCGCGCCTGATCGTGAACCGGGCCGCGCTCAAGACCCGCTCGTCGCAGATTAATCACTGGATCGAACGCTTCCGGGAGGCCGCCAATGCCGCATAGGCTGAACGCAGACGACTCCGGCTTCGAGGCGGCCTTCACCCGCCTGCTCGAAGCCGAACGGGCCGAAGTGCCCGACCTAGGGCGCGTCGTCTCCGATATCCTGGACGCCGTGCGCCGCGGCGGCGACGCGGCACTGATCGACTTCACGCGGAAGTTCGACCGTCTCGAGCTCACACCCGAGGGCCTGCGGGTTGGTGACCACGAGATGGCCGCCGCCGAGGCGGCCTGCGACGCCGAGACCCTGGCCGCTCTGGACCTGGCCGCCCAGCGCATCGCCGACTATCACGAGCGCCAGCTACCCGAGGACCTCGCCTACGAAGACGCGCAGGGCGTCAAGCTCGGCCATCGCTGGACGCCGGTCTCGGCCGTCGGCCTCTATGTGCCGGGCGGTACGGCGGCCTATCCCTCTTCGGTGCTGATGAACGCCGTTCCGGCCAGGGCCGCCGGAGTCGGGCGGATCGTCATGGTCGTCCCGGCCCCCGACGGCGTGCTCAATCCGCTGGTGCTGGCGGCCGCCAGGCGGGCGGGCGTCTCGGAGATCTACCGGGTCGGCGGCGCACAGGCGGTTGCGGCCCTGGCATACGGGACCGAGACGATCGCCGCGGTCGACAAGATCGTCGGGCCCGGCAACGCCTACGTCGCCGAAGCCAAGCGCCAGGTCTTCGGGACGGTCGGCATCGATACCATTGCCGGGCCGTCGGAGATCCTGGTGGTCGCCGACCGGCACTGCGACCCGACCTGGATCGCCGCCGATCTCCTGTCGCAGGCCGAGCACGACACAGCCTCGCAGGCAATCCTGATCACCGACAATGCCGCTTTCGCCGACTCCGTGGTTGACGCTGTCGAAGATCACCTGTCGCGCCTGCCGCGGGCCGAGATCGCCCGCCGTTCCTGGGAGGCCCACGGCGCGGTGATCCTGGTGCCCGACCTCGAAGGGGCGACGCCACTGATCGACAGAATCGCCCCGGAGCATCTGGAGCTCGCGGTCGACGAGCCCGAGGCGCTCGCGGCCCGTATCCGGAACGCCGGCGCCATGTTCCTCGGACGTCACGCGCCCGAGGCGATCGGCGACTATATGGCCGGCCCGAACCACGTGCTGCCGACCGATCGGTCGGCGCGCTTCGCCTCCGGCCTGTCCGTGCTCGACTTCCTCAAGCGCAGCTCCCTGATCGCCTGCTCGCCGGGCGGCCTCGCCAAGCTGGCGGCGCCGACGATCAGTCTCGCCCGCGCCGAAGGACTCGACGCGCACGCGCTGTCGGTCCAAATTCGCTTGGAATCCGACCCCGACCGCTAATCCCGCACGAGCCCGAGAGGCATGGACGACGAGTCGAGACCCGAGGACGAGACCCGACGCCTCGCCAACATAACGCTCGACGAACAGAGCGTGGTCCGGCGCAGCGCGGAAGTCGAGCACGAGCGCGCGGTCGCGATCTACGACCTGCTCGAGGAAAACTACTTCGCGCCCGCGGGCGAATACAGCGGGCCATTCCACCTGCACCTGGCGATCGAGGAGAACCGCCTGAAGTTCGACGTCCGCGACCAAGAAGACGCGCCGATGGTCGCCTTCCACCTGGCGCTGTCGCCCTTTCGACGCCTGATCAAGGACTACTTCATGGTCTGCGAGACCTATTACCAGGCGATCAAGACCGCCAGCCCGTCGCGCATCGAGGCGATCGACATGGGCCGGCGGGGCCTGCACAACGAGGGCTCGGAGCTGCTGCTGAAACGCCTCGACGGCAAGATCGAGGTCGACTTCGATACCGCCCGACGGTTGTTCACCTTGATCTGCGTTCTTCACATCCGGGGCTAGTCCTCACTTTCAGGATTAGGTGTGTCGTATGACGAGCAATCAAGACTTTCGGTTAGGAGCGCGGTTCGCCGTGATGCCGCCCATCACAAGGGCCGCGCGACCCCCATTAGTCTCAACGGGGCCGAAAGTCTCGATAGCTCGCCCGCAGGGTTGCCGAGGCGCCCGCCCGGCGTCGTCAGCGGCGCTCACCGATGCTTGGGCATCGCTTTCGCCCCCCTTCCTGGCCGGACGAATGCCTCGGCAATCAGACGTCGCACCTAATCCTGAAAGTGGGGACTAGGTACCTGGATGGACGACTTGCCCGACGCCGTGTTGTTCAGCTGCAGCCACAATTCGATCCGGTCGCCCATGGCCGAAGGCCTGCTGAAGCACCTGTTGGGACACCGCATCTACGTCGACTCGGTGGGGGTTCGGCCGCATGAGATCGATCACTTCGTCGTCGAGGTCATGGACGAGATTGGGATCGATCTCTCGAAGCACCGCTCCAAGGGCTTCGACGACCTGGAGGACACGTCCTACGACCTGATCATCTCGCTCTCCCCGGAAGCCCAGCACAGCGCGGTCGAGCTGACCCGGACCATGGCCTGCGAGGTCGAGTTCTGGAACACCATGGACCCCTCGATAATCGAGGGCAGCCGGGACGTGCGGCTCGACGCCTATCGCCAGGTGCGCGAGCAGTTGAGGCGCCGGATCGAGGCGCGCTTCGTGGTCGACCCGAAGCCCGTGCCCTAGAGCAGATCCGGGTTTGACTGAATCGCCGAAGGCGATCCATCAAACCCGGTGAATCTGCTCTAAACCTAAGATGTAGAGCGGATGATGCCTTGCCTTGAACGCTTCGCGGTTCCGGGCTCGAGAGACGAGGCGCGGGGATGATTCGAGGCCCTGAGTTGTATGACATTCATGGGCCGATCGCCGCGAGGTCGCGGAGACTTCCCGTGGCGCCTCGACCCGGGCGGGCCCACATATGCTAGAAAACTGCAAGCCGCCGACCGGGGCCGGAGCCGCCTGTCGCAGGCGGCATTGCATGTTGATTGAGGGTGCGTGATGTCGCCGCGTTTGAAAACGCTCGCCAAGCGCCTGCTCATCGTCCCGCCCATCGTGGCCGGGCTCGCGTTCTTCGCCTATCAGGCCATCGACCGTCGCGCGCCGCAGCAGGCGGACACGGCGGAGGTCGCCCGACCGGTTCGGGTGATCGAGGTGAAGCCGACCGACTTCGTGCCTCGGGCGCTGGGCTACGGCTATGTCGAGCCCGGCCTGGTCTGGGAGGCGGTCGCCGAGGTTTCCGGGAAGATCGTCTTCCGCCATCCGGACCTGGAGCGCGGAAGGGTGCTCGAGGCGGGGACGCCGCTTTTTCGGATTGACCCGACCGACTATCAGCTGGCGGTCGACAGGACCGAGTCCAACCTCCAGGGGATCGCGGCGCAGCTCGCCGAGATCGATATCCGCGAGAGCAACGCCAAGCGGTCCCTCGCTATCGAGCGCCGGGCTCTCGAGCTGACGAGCGACGATCTGGAACGCAAGCGGGCCCTGCTGGCGCGCGGCAACACCAGCCGGGTGTCGGTCGACGAGGCCGAGACGGCCGTTCTCCTTCAGCAGCAGAAGATCCAGGACCTGGAGAACCAGCTGAGCCTGATTCCCGCTGAACGCAGTATCTTGGAGGCCGAGGAGAGGCTGCAGCAGGCTCAGCTGCGCGAAGCGCAGGTCAAGCTGGAAAGGACCGAGATTCGCCTGCCGTTCGACGCACGGATCGCCGAGGCCGCGGCCGAGGCGCAAGAGTACGTCGGCGTCAACGAAACGCTGGCGGAAGCCGACTCGCTCGATGTCGCGGAAGTCTCGGTTCAGATGGCGATCGATCACGTGCGGCCGCTGGTGCCCCGGCAGACGCCGCTCGGCTCTATGAGCGCCCTGGAACAGTCGCGGGCGCCGGCTAGCTGGGGGTTGACGGCGATCGTTCGGCTGCGCACCGGAGATCTCGATGCCGCGTGGCAGGCGCGTTTCGACCGGATCAGCGACAGCCTCGACCCGAAGACGCGTACCCTCGGCCTGATCGTCGCCGTCGACGAGCCCTACGGCAAGGTTATACCCGGCGAGCGCCCGCCGCTGATCAAGAACATGTACGTCGAGGTCGAGCTGCGTGCGCCCCGGCAACCAGATCGCTTCGTGGTGCCGCGCGCCGCCGTCCATCGGGATGACGAGGGAAGGTCGGTTCTCTATCTCGCCGGGCCTGACGACCGCCTGGTGCTGCGGCCGGTCACCCTGGGGCCGGCGCAGAGCGACTTCGTCGTGGTCGAGGACGGGCTGAGCGGCGGCGAGCGTGTCGTCGTCTCGGATCTGTTGCCGGCGATCGAGCAGATGCTGCTGGCGCCGCGCATGGACCAGGTGCTGGCCGACCGGCTCGTGGCCCAGGCGAGCGGGACGGCGAACGTTCGATGATCCGCTTTTTCGCCGCCCATCCGACGGCGTCCAACCTTCTGATGCTCTGCCTCTTCGCCCTAGGGCTGATCGCCTTGCCGTCACTGAAGCGCGCGATCATCCCCGACTTCTCGATTGACGCGGCGGAAGTCCGGGTCGTCTACCCCGGCGCATCCGCCGAGCGGGTCGAGGAGGCGATCTGCCAGCGCATCGAAGACGCCGTCGATGACGTGACCGATCTCGAGGAAGTGCGCTGCGACGCACGCGAAGGGCGGGCGACCGCCACCATAGAAATGGTCGAAGACGCGGACCTGGATCGCTTTATGTCCGAGGTCGAGACCGAGATCGACGGAATCGACGACTTCCCGGAGGTGACGGAAATCCCGGTGATCCGCCAGCTGAACCGGACCGACAAGGTGATCTCGATCGCCATCACCGGTCCCATGTCGGAGCCGGATCTCAAGGTCTACGCCGAGATGCTGAAGGACCGCCTGACCCAGCTGCCGGAGGTCAGCCTGGTCGAGCTGCAGGGCTTTTCCCAACGTCAGATCAGGATCGCCCTCGATTCACTCGCCCTGCGTCAGCTGGGGCTCAGCGCGGCGCAGGTGGCCGACATCGTCGAGCGGCAGAGCGTCGACCTGCCCTCCGGCACCGTCGAGACCGATCAACGCGACGTTCTGATCCGCTTCGACGACGAGCGGCAGAGCCCTCTCGGCTTCGAGGATCTCGTGGTCAAGGGCTCCGAGACCGGGGCCGAGGTCCGGCTCGGGCAGATCGCCGAGATCATCGACCGCTTCGAGCTGGACGAGGAGCGGGTCTACTTCAACGGCGAGCGCGCGGCCCTGCTCCAGGTCAGCAAGACCAAGTCCCAGGACGCGCTGACCGTCAAGCGGGCGGTCGAGGCCTTCGTCGAAGCCGAGCGGCTGCGCGCGCCGCCCAGCGTCACCCTGGCCCTCACCCGCGACCTGGCTTCCAACATCGAGGACCGGCTCGAGATGCTGTCGCGCAACGGCCTGCAGGGCCTGGTGCTGGTCTTCCTGGTCATGTGGCTGTTCTTTTCCCTGCGCCATTCCTTCTGGGTCGCCATGGGCCTGCCCGCCTCTTTCCTGGGCACTTTCTTCGTCATGACCGTGCTGGGCCTCTCGCTCAACATGCTGTCGATGGTCGCCCTGCTGATCGCCATCGGCGTCATCATGGACGACTCGATCGTCATCGCCGAGAACATCGCGACGCAGTCCCGGCAGGGGAAGCCGCCGCTCGAGGCGGCGATCGACGGCACGCGCCAGGTCATGCCGGGCGTCGTCTCGGCCTTTCTTACATCGGTCTGCGTCTTCCTGCCGCTGGCCTTCATCGAGGGCGATATCGGCAAGGTTCTGCGGGTCGTTCCGATCGTGCTGATCATCACGCTCTCGGTCAGCCTGATCGAGGCCTTTCTCATCCTGCCGCACCACATGCAGCGCGCCGCGTCACGGGAGAAGCGGGGCCGTTTCCGCCGCTCGTTCGACGCGGCCTTCGAGAGACTGAAGGAGAGGGGGCTCGGCACGACGGTCGATGCGGCCGTCCGCTGGCGCTATCTGACCATCGGATTGATCGGGTTCCTGTTTCTTGCCTCGCTCGGCATGGTCGCCGGCGGCCAGCTCAAGTTTCGGGCCTTTCCCGACCTCGACGGCGACGTGATCGACGCGCGCATCCTCCTGCCCCAGGGGACACCGCTCGCCCGGACCGAAGCGGTCGTCGCCCAGGTCGAGGAGGCCTTGAAGCGGGTCGACGAGGCGCTCTCGCCGCGCCTGGGCGAGGGGCGGCGCCTCGTCCGGAGTGTCCTGGTCCAGTACAACGTGAACGCCGACGCTTTCGAGTCCGGCCCCCACCTGGCGACGGTCACCGCCGACCTGATCTCAGGCGAATCGCGGCCGATCCGCATCGACGAGATCCTCAACCTCTGGCGCCAGGAAGCCGGAGAAGTGTCGGATGTCGTTGCGCTTACCTTCAAGGAACCCAACTTCGGCCCGGCCGGCGTGCCGATCGAGATCCGGCTTCAGGGGACGGACCTCGTCACCCTCAAGGCCGCTTCCGACGACCTGGTCGCCTGGCTCGAGCGTTACGACGGCACGGCCGATCTGACCGACGACCTGCGTCCGGGCAAGCCGGAGATGCGCCTCCAGCTGCGCGAAGGCGCCACGGGCATGGGGCTGGACGCCCTGCAGATCGCCTCGCAGCTTCGCGCCGCCTACTACGGCATGACCTCGGCGGAAATCCAGGTCGGCTCGGAGAGCTTCGAGATCGACGTCCAGCTCAGGCCCGATGACCAAGACAGCCTCGCCGATCTGGAGTACTTCGCCGTCACCCTGCCCGACGGAAGCCAGGCCCCCTTATCCGCCGTGGCGCGGGTCGACGTCGCGCGGGGCTACGCGCGGATCGCCCGGATCGACGGTCTGCGCACCGTGACGATCCGCGGCGATCTCGATCCGCAGCGGGCCAACCTGAACGAGATTCTCGCCGACACCCAGACCCGCTTCCTCGACCAGCTCCAGGCCCGCTATCCCGGCATCAGGATCGGGCTCGAAGGCGAGACCGCCGAGCAGAACAAGACGCAGTTCTCCATGATGCGCGGTTTCCTGCTCGGACTCCTTGGCGTGTTCGTGCTGCTCAGCTTCCAGTTCCGCGACTACTTCGAACCGGTGATCGTCATGATGGCGATTCCCCTCGCGCTGATCGGGGTCGTCTGGGGTCACCTGCTGATGGGACTCGATCTCTCCTTGCCTTCGACGCTGGGTTTCGCGTCACTCGCGGGCATCGTGGTCAACGACTCGATCCTGCTGGTCACCTTCATCAAGATGCGCTCGGAGGAGGGACTCGAGGTGGACGAGGCGGCCCGCCGGGCGAGCCGGGAGCGCTTCCGTCCGGTGCTCCTGACGTCGCTGACCACGATCGCCGGCCTCCTGCCCCTGCTGTTCGAAACCAGCTTGCAGGCCCAGGTGCTGATCCCTCTGGTGACGTCGCTCGCCTTCGGTCTGATGGCATCGACCCTGCTCGTGCTGATCGTCGTTCCCTGTCTCTACGCGATTCTGCACGATTTCGGGCTCTCCAGCCTCGCCGGTCCGCGCGAGGCCGCTCGCGTCCCCGGCACGGTTCCGCCAACTTGAGCGAAATCGCCGGGCGGGGTTTGTTTCGAATCTTGGATTATGTATGATCCGCGCCGCTCGCAGCCGCAGGGTGTGCTGCGCCGATCGGGGCGGACATCGCGCTGCCGCGAAACATTAAGGGGAGTGTATGGCGAAAGAAGACCTGATCGAGTTCCAAGGCACCGTGGTCGAGCTACTGCCGAACGCGATGTTCCGGGTAAAGCTCGACAACGAACACGAGGTTTTGGCACACACCTCAGGCAAAATGCGCAAGAACCGCATTCGCGTTCTAGCGGGCGACCGGGTCAATGTCGAGATGACGCCCTATGATCTGACCAAGGGTCGCATAACCTTCCGTTTCAAGTAATCAGGGCCGCCGGCGATGGGCGCCGGAGCCAAGACAAAAGCCAAGAAAGCGGACCCGAAGCCCGGCGCCGCACCTTCGTCCGGACTGGTGCTGGCGTCGGCCTCGCCCCGCCGCCTCGACCTGCTGAGGCAGCTCGGTGTCGAGCCCGCTTCGGTCGATCCGGCGGATATCGACGAGACACCCGGGAAGGCCGAGCTGCCCGCGGCCTATGCTCTCCGGCTGGCCCTGGCCAAGGCGCAGGCAGTGGCGGCGCGCCATCCTGCCGACTACGTCCTCGCCGCCGATACGGTCGTCGCGCTCGGCCGGCGCATCCTGCCCAAGGCCGAGGACGCGGCCACCGCTCGGACCTGCCTGGAACGCCTTTCGGGGCGGCGGCACAAGGTGTTGGGCGGACTCTGCGTGATCGCGCCCGACGGGCGCCGGGCGCTTCGCCTGGTGACCACGTCGGTGAAGATGAAGCGGCTCTCGGAAGCCGAGATCGATGGCTATCTCGCGACCGAGGAATGGCGCGGCAAGGCCGGGGGCTACGCGATCCAGGGCAGGGCGGGCGCCCTGATCCCCTGGATCAACGGGTCCTACCACAACGTCGTCGGCCTGCCCCTCGCCGAGACCATGGCGCTCCTGTCCGGGCTGGGCTTTCGGCCATGAGCCGTCGCCTGCTCGTTTCGGCTCTGCCCGGGGAAACGCGGGCGGCCCTCTTGGTCGACGACCGCCTGGAAGATCTCGCCATAGAGCGGGCTGACCGTCCTTCCCGCCTCGGCAGCCTCTACCACGGCCGGGTGACCAAAGTGGAGAAGTCCCTCGACGGCGCTTTCGTCGAGATCGGGACCGCGCGGGCCGGCTTCCTGCCCTTGAGTGAAGCGCCGAAAGGCCTCAGCGAGGGCGACGCGCTCGCCGTGCGCGTCCTGCGCGACGGCGAGGACGGCAAGGGGCCGAGGCTGAGCGGCAGGATCAAGCATCCGCCGGCCTGGCTCGAGCGCAGGCTTCGCGAAGCTCGCCCGCCGGCTCTCCTGGCCCGCGGCGACGACGCCCTCGAACGCCTTGTCTTCACCGAACCGGGTCCGGACGAGATCGTGTTCGACAATTCGGCGGCCCTGGCCGACGTCAAGCGCCGTCTGGAGGATGCCGGCGCGCAGGATTGGCCGCGGCTGCGCCTCGATCCGGGGTCCGGGCCGCTGTTCGAGCGGGAAGGCGTCGAAGCGGAAATCGAGGCCTTGCTGATCCCGCGCGTCGACCTCCCATCTGGCGGCTTTCTGCTGGTTGAACCGGTCGCCACGCTGACGGCCATCGACGTCAACAGCGGGCGCCACCGCGGCGCGGGCCGCGCGCAGAATCAGGCGATGGACGTCAATCTCGAGGCGGCGCAGGCGATCGCGCGGCAGCTCCGTCTGCGCGCTCTCTCCGGCCTGATCGTGATCGATTTTCTGACACTCGACGAGCCGGAGGCGCGCCGCCGGGTGGTCGAGGCGCTGAAACGCGCGCTGGCGAACGATCCGGAACCGGGCCGCGTCTTTTCCATGAGCCGCTCGGGCCTGGTCGAGATGACCCGGCGCCGGGCCCGCCCGGCCCTGCACGAGGTGATCACCCGGCCCTGCGGCATCGCCGGCGGCGGCCGGGAGAAGGATCCCGTCACCCTGGCCTACGAAGCCTTGCGCCAAATCGCGGCAGAGTCGGCCGCCAGGCCGGGCCACGCCTTCGCGCTGTCGGCGGCGCCCGAGGTGGCTGCCGCGCTGAGCGGGCCCGTGTCGGCCGCGCGCGCGGCCCAGGAGGAACGCTGGGGCCGGCCGCTCGTCGTCGTGGAGCGGCCCGAGGGGGCGGAGGGCTACCGGGTGGTGGATATGCCCTGACCCCGGCGGCCTCGCTCTGGATATCGGATTCGGACCAGATCCACTCGTTTGAACGGTACTCGGAGCGGTTCCATTCAGGCTGTATCCGCTCTAGTCTCCGGTCATGGCTGAAGAAACCCGGATCATTCCCTTTCCCAAGGGGCGGGAAACCAAGCGCGCCTGTCCGCATTGCGGCAAGCCGGCGGTCCCGGACTACAGGCCTTTCTGCTCGCGCCGCTGCCAGCAGGTCGATCTGGGGCACTGGCTGAACGGCAGCTATCGCATTCCCACCGACGAGGCCCCCGCGGATGGCGATACCGGACGCGATGACGAGACTTAGGGCGATCGACCGTGTTCCGCACTGGGCCGTCCAAACCTGCCATTTCGTACTGGTCGTGATCGCCCTGCTGGTCTTTTTGCCCGGCGCGCGCGCCGCGGTCGACGACAGTCTGTTCCGGTCGCTGGTCACCGTGCAGCCGGTTTGGCCGGGCCACGCCCAGGCCGGCGAGTCGGGGCCGCCTTCCGCCTCGGAGCCGGAGGGCACCGCCGTGGCGATCGCCGCCGGCGGCTATCTGGTCACAGCTCTGCACGTGGTGGAGCGGGCCAGCGAGATCTCGATCCGCACCGCCGACGGCCTGGTGATGCCGGCGGCGCTGGTGGCGCGGGACGGGGCCACGGATCTTGCCCTGCTGAAGATCGAGGCCGACCTTCCCGTTCTGCCGCGCGGCCCCGAGCCAGGTCTGGGGGAACCGGTCTGCGCGCTCGGCAACCCCTATGGCACCGGCCTCTCGGTGAGTTGCGGCGTCGTCTCGGGCCTCAATCGCACCGGCATGGGGTTCAACGCGATCGAGGACTTCATTCAGACCGATGCGGCGATCAACCCGGGTATGTCGGGTGGCGCGCTGGTCGATGGCGACGGCCGCCTGGTCGGCGTCGTGCTGGCAATCTTCACCGGCCAGTCGGACAGCGATATCGGGATCAACTTTGCGGCTTCCCTGCCACTTGTAATCCGGGTCGTTGACGATCTCCTCGCCCGAGGCTCGGTCGCATGGAGCCGCCCCGGCTTCGGCGTGATCCCGCTGACGCGGGAGGAACGCCAAACCATCTCCGGCGCGCGGGTGCGCGGGGTCCTGCCGGACGGTCCCGCGGCGGCGGCCGGCCTGCGGCGAGGCGATATCGTCACCCGGATCGGCCAGCGGCGAATCCGCAAGGCGAGCGACGTGACCGCGGCCATACAGTTGGCCAAGCCGGGCTCGAGCCTGACGCTGGCGGTTACCCGGGACAACCGCAGCCTGACCCTGAGCCTGACTCTTCCCTTGCCGGGGTCCTAGAATGGGAGCCCGGGGCCGCGCCCGGCATTGCCTGAGCGTGCCGGCGGATGTAGCGTCTCGCCGAGGCCGATTCGATGGCCGCCGACTCGGTAGCGCTACTCGGTAGCGCGCCAGTCCGGGGCGGGTTCGAGGGCCGAAGTCCTATCGGGCCCTCGCCGGCGGGCGTTATGGCTTTATCAACGGGCGTTTGCTGTCATGTAATGAACGGCGCGCCGAAAGACACGCATTAAGGGCACGATAACGATTACCCCCGGAGTTGGGCGCTATGGAACCATATTTCTTCCTGCCGGGCCGAAGCCCCCTCTTGGTCTCGATGCCGCACATCGGAACCCACGTGCCGACGGCCGTTTCGACAGCCATGACGGACGAGGCGCGGGCGCTGCCGGACACCGACTGGTATCTGGACCGCTTATACAACTTTCTCAATGACTTGGGCGCATCTGTGCTGCAGGCCAACTACTCGCGCTACGTGATCGACCTGAACCGCGACCCGGACAGCAAGCCGCTCTATCCCGAGGCGAGCAATACCGAGCTCTGCCCGACCACGACCTTCGCCCAGGACAACATCTACAAATACCTCTTGATGGTCGAAGACCACGAAGTCTCGAAGCGGCTGATAGAGGTCTGGCGGCCATACCATCAGAAATTGAAGGCGGAGCTCGAGACCATCAAGTCGCGCCACGGCATCGCGGTGCTGTGGGACGCCCATTCGATCCGCAGCGAGGTTCCCCGTTTCTTCGACGGCAAGCTGCCGGACTTCAACATCGGGACGGTCGACGGCACGTCGGCGGCGCGCGACCTGATCGTGCAGCTCAAGCTGGTCGCCAAGCAGGCCGAGGGCTTCAGCTCCGTCGTCGATGGCCGCTTCAAGGGCGGCTACATCACGCGGACCTACGGCGACCCGGAAAACGGCGTCCACGCCGTTCAACTCGAGCTGAGCCAGAGCACCTACATGAACGAGGATCCGCCCTACGGCATGAACATGGACAAGTGTGCCCAGGTTCGCCCGGTGCTCCGTCAGATGCTCGACACGGCGCTCGACTGGGCGCTGGCGAAACTCAGGCCCTAGACAGCGCCTCCCACCGTGGTGACCCCGCCCTTGACCGCCTGGTGGAGGGGATTGAAGCCGATGCGATACGCGAGCTCGGCGGGTTGATCGATATCCCAGATCGCCAGATCGGCGGCTTTGCCCGTCTCCAGCGTCCCGTGTGATTCGCTCAAACCGAGGGCCCGCGCGGCGTGACGGGTGACGCCGGACAGGGCCTCTTCCGCGGTCAGGCGGAACAACGTGCAGGCCATGTTCAGCATCAGGAGCAGGGAGCAGACGGGCGCGCTTCCCGGGTTGGAATCGGTCGCCACGGCCATCGGCACCTCGAAGTCTCGGAGAGCCTGGACCGGCGGCTGCTTGGTCTCCCGCAGGCAGTAGAAAGCGCCGGGCAAGAGGACGGCGACCGTCCCGGCCTCGGCCATGGCGCGCACGCCTTCGAGGCTGGTGTATTCGAGATGATCCGCCGAGAGCGCCCCATGGTGGGCAGCCAGGGCGGCTCCGCCGAGATCGGAGAGCTGGTCCGCATGGAGCTTGACCGGCAGTCCCGCCGCCGCGGCGGCGTCGAACACCGCGGCCGTCTGCTGGCGGCTGAAACCGATACCTTCGCAGAAGGCGTCGACCGCATCAGCCAATCCGGACGTCGCGACCTTCGGAATCATGGCGACCACTTCGGCGATGTAGGCGTCGGGCCGGCCGGCGAACTCCGGCGGCAAGGCGTGGGCGCCCAGGAAGCTGGTGCGGACGGTCACGGGCCTGGCTTCGCCCAGCCGGCGCGCGACCTCGAGTTGCTTCAGTTCGTCTTCAAGGGTGAGCCCGTAGCCGGACTTGATCTCCACCGTCGTGACGCCTTCGGCGATCAAAGCTTGGAGGCGGCGGTCCGCAGTCAGGAAGAGCGCCTCGGGGCTGGACTCGCGGGTCGCGGTCACGGTCGAGAGGATGCCGCCGCCGGCGCGCGCCAGCTCTTCGTAACTGGCCCCCTGCTGGCGGAGCTCGAACTCCTTCGCCCGATCGCCGCCGTAAACCAGATGCGTATGGCAATCGATCAGCCCCGGCGTGACCCAGCGGCCATCAAGCGCCGTGACCTCCCGGGCGAGACGGCCCGGCTCGTCCGGCAGTTTGGCCATGGGGCCGACCCAGGCGATGCGCCCCTCCATGCAGGCGATCGCCGCGTTCTCGATGGCGCCGTAACCGGCGGGGCCGCGCATGGTGGCCAAACGGCCGTCGGTCCAGATCCGGTCCCACACCATGATGATTCCCGCCTTGCTGGGTCCTGCCTCACGCCGGAAGCCTAGATCGGATCATGTTTAGACGGAAGCAGGTCCTGCTTCCGTCTAAACATGTGAATCCGATCCACATCATTCAGTTAGAGCAGATCGGGGTGCATGGGAATCGCCCTCGGTGCATTCACGGGTTTGAAGCCTGCATGCCCGGGCAGTTCGCCCTTTCTCGCGGCGCGGTCCTGTGGAAACATCAGCGCCGTCGCCTCCTGTTCTGGGAAAACATGAGCCAGAGGGCCTACCACGCCGACTTGGCGCTGCTGCCGGAAGGCTGGCGCCGCGACGTTCGCCTGACCGTCGACAGTGACGGATTCTTCCTCGGCGTTGCGCCGGCCGACACCCCGGGGGAGGCGAGCAGGCTCGCCGGGCCGGTCGTGCCGGGTATGCCGAACCTGCACAGCCATGCGTTCCAGCGCGCCATGGCCGGCCTGACGGAACGCGCCGGGCCGGGCGAGGACAGCTTCTGGACCTGGCGCGACGTCATGTATCGCTTCGTCGAGCGGCTGGGGCCGGAACACGTCGGTGCCATCGCCGCGCAGCTCTATGTCGAGATGCTGAAGGCCGGCTACACCGCGGTCGGCGAGTTCCACTATCTGCATCACCGGCCCGACGGCGGGCCCTACGACAATCTGGCGGAGCTGTCGCACCGAGTCCTGGCAGCCGCCCGGCAGACTGGGATCGGCCTCACGCACCTGCCCGTGCTCTACGGTTACGGCGGCTTCGGCGGCGCTGCCGCCGGTCGGGGTCAACGGCGATTTCTCAACGATCCCCAACGTTTCCTGGCTCTTGTTGAGGAGGTTAGAGAGACCGCGGGCTCCGACCCGCAGATTGCCGTCGGCATCGCCCCGCACTCCCTGCGGGCGGTCACCCCCGAAACGCTTCGCGCCGTCCTGGCGGGCCTGGGTGCCGAGGCGGCCCGGGTGCCGGTCCACATCCACGTCGCCGAGCAGACCAGGGAAGTCGAGGAATGCCTCGCCTGGTCGGGGCGCCGCCCGGTCGCTTGGCTGCTGGACGAATGTCCGGTCGGCTCGAGCTGGTGCCTGGTCCACGCGACCCATATCGATGAGGCGGAGGTCGAGGCCCTGGCCCGCTGCGGCGCCGTCGCCGGCCTTTGCCCGACCACCGAGGCCAACCTGGCCGACGGCCTGTTTCCCGCCGGGGCCTTCCTGGACGCGGGAGGCCGCTTCGGGATCGGTTCGGACAGCCACGTCTCGGTCAGTCCTCTGGAAGAGCTGCGCTGGCTCGAGTACGGCCAGCGTCTGACCCATCGGCGCCGCAATCTGCTGGCGGCGGAGCCGGGCAGCTCTCTCGGCCGGCGGCTCTACGAGGGTGCCCTGGCGGGCGGGGCGCAGGCGCTCGGGCGGCCGATCGGCCGCCTTCAGGAAGGCAGCCGGGCCGACCTGCTGGTGCTCGATCCCGATTGCCCGAGCCTGGTCGGCCACGGTCCAAAGACCTTGCTGGATGCGCTGGTCTTCGCGGGCAACCATAACCCGGTCAAGGACGTGATGGTGGGCGGACGCTGGGTCGTCCGCGACGGGCGCCACGATGCCGAGGACGCCGTTCTCGCCGCCTACCGCCGGGCCACGGATCAGCTTGGGGGTGCCTAGGGCGCAATGCAGGAAATCCACTTCACCTACCTGAACGGACCCGACATCGACGGCCTCGCCATGACCGACGACGAGATCCTCGGCGCGGTGGAGGGCGGGCTGGCTGCCCAGGGAAAGGGCGAGACGGTGATCGAGCCGCGGGTCCACCTGCAGCCCGACCCGGCCTTCCGCGGCCACTTCAACGTTCTGCGCGGCTATGTCGCGCCGCTGAACGTGGCCGGGGTCAAGATCGTCGGCGACTACATCGACAACTACAAACGCGGTCTGCCCTCGGAGATGGCGTTCCTCAATCTCTTCGACCCGCGCTGCGGCATGCCGGTGGCCCTGCTCGACGCCTCGGCGATCACCGACATGCGCACAGGCGCCATGACAGCGCTCGGCGCCAAGTACCTGGCGCGGCGAAACTCCAAGGTGCTGGGACACATCGGCGCCCGGGGCTCGTCCTACTGGAACGTGCGCCTGCTCGACCATCTCTTCGACTTCGAGGAGATCCGGGTCCACTCGCGCCGGCCGGAGAGCCGCGAGGCCTTCGCTGCACGGCTGAGCGAAGATCTCGGCAAGACCGTGCGCGCGGTGGACACCTGGGAAGCCTGCCTGAAGGACGCCGACATCCAGGTCGAGGCCTCGCGCCTGGAGAAGCCGGAACCGCACTTCAAGACTGCCTGGGTGAAGCCGGGCAACCTGGTCGTGCCCTACGGCACGATCAGCGCGGTCGAGCTCTCGCTGACCGATGTGATGAACAAGATCCTGGTCGACGACAAGGGTCAGATCCACGCCGGGCGCTTCGGCTCGCTGCGCGCCCACGCCGACGCCGGCAAGCTGGACGACGACAAGCTGCACGGCGAGCTCTGCCAGGTCGTCGCCGGCGGTCTGCCGGGCCGCGAGAGCGAGGAGGAGACGATCCTGTTCTGGCACCGCGGCCTGTCACTCTCGGACATCGCGCTGGGCGCCGCCATGCTGGAGAAGGCGGCCCGTCTGGGGGTCGGCCAGAAGCTGCGCTTCGCGTAGCGTGAACCTGCTCTAAGCTTGCTGGGTCTTGGGTCGCAGCTCGGCGCGCCGGGACTCGAAAGGCGCGCCCAGGCGGGGCCGGGTGTCGAACTTGAACTTGGCGTAGGGTCCTTCCTGGTCGACGAAGTGGAGGAAGACCTGGATCTGCCACTCGTCGGCCAGGGGCTCGCGCCAGTGTCTCCGCTCGGCGCCTCGGTAGACCAGGATGTCGCCCCTCTGCAGCGCGACCGCCACGTCTTCTTCCCGCTTGTTCTGGATGAAGATGGGCCAGGGCTCGCCGCCGCTGTGGTCGATGGTGAGCGTTGCGCTGATCTCGCAGGACGGCCGGTCGAGGTGCGGCGCCAGGACCGCGTCCTTGATGTAGAAGCGGGTGTAGGAATAGGTCGGGAAGAGCGGCCTGCCGACGCCCCGCGAGAGCGGCTCGACGAAACTGTCCAGCAGGCTTTCCGAGATCGGCAGCCCGTAGGCCGCGTAGCCGCGCTCGACCTGGCCGTCGTTGTAGGCCAGGTAGTTGTTCTGCACCAGGATGTGGTAGTTGAGGCTGAGGAAGCGGCAGAGATCCGGCGGCACGAAGCCCCGGAACACCTCGTAGCCTTCCTCGGCGAAACGTCCCACGATACGACCTTTCTTGGCGATTTCGCCCGGCACCTTGCCCCAAGCCGGCCGGCCATGCAATCGGCGCCGGTCAGACCGGGCGCTGGCCCTCCATCACGTCGGGCAGCGGCTCCAGGTTCATGTTCCAGGACGCTGTGATGCGCGGCCTCGGGCCCGTAAAGAGCTTGACGTAGTGCACGGTCTGGCCAGGAAAGATCAGCATGGTGCCGGGTCGGAATTCGGGGCAGAGCGCGTTGGTCACGCGGCCCTCCTCGAAGGGGCAGCAGGCCTGGAGGCGCGGGTCGACGAAGGCGAACTGGCCGCTCTCCGGGTTGTCCGCGTCGGCGCCGCCGTCGTCGAGGCAGTAGACCAGGCTCGCCATGGCGCGCCGGTGGCTGTGCGGGCTGATCGCGGACCATTTCCGGTAGACGTTGGCCCAGCAGGCGTCGGTCGCGACCTTTTCGGTCTTGAGCACCAGGCGGAACAGCGCCTGGGCCCGGGCGTTGAGCAGATCGAACTCGGGCAGACCCCAGAGGTCCGGCCGCCGGATCTTGGAGCACTTCAACTGCGCCCCGACCGAGGGCCGCAAGTGCTTGGCGGCGTCCTCTTCCTGCAAGACCCGCTTAATGATCGGACCGTGGTGCGGGACCAGGTCGTCGAACTGTGTCTGGACGATCGCGGCCTCGATGGCATGGATTGGCTGGCGCTCGGGCCAGAGCGGCAAGTCGAGGGTGATCATGACTTTCCCTTAAGGAACCTAGCCGTCGTAGATATGCGAGACGGGCGCGAGAAGCAAATCGGCGGGGCGGCGGTCACGATCCCAGCGCCGTCCGGATCTCGCCCGAAAGGCGGCCCGAGTCGAGCGCCTCTTGGGCCAGCCGCTCGACCTCTCGCCCGTGGGGGCGGTCCTCGTCCAGCGGCGGGACGAACTTGCGCACCACGGCGAGAGCGGCGGCCGTGCCGCGGCCGAGCGCCTCGGGCTTCGCCAGCTCTGCGGCCTGGGCGGCGACGATCAGCTCACAGGCGGCGACCAGGACCAGGCGGTCGAGGGATTCGGCCAGCTTGCGCGCGGCCAGCGGAGCGTTGGTCAGGTCGTCCTCCACCCCGTCGGCGGCCCAGCGCAGGTCGGCCGGCGCGGGCTGGGCCTTGTGGCGGATCTCCTGGAGCAGGGCCTCGGCGACCTTGAGCAGGGGCGCGAAGCCTGAGCTGGTCGGACCGTGCACCGAGAGGTTCGCCGGCAGCCCGGAAAGACGCTCGATCAGCAGCCGGCAGGTTCGGCTGACCGAGAGCGAAGCGACCTGGGCGACGGCCTGGGAAAGCGTCTCCAGGGCGAGCGCCAGGGCCGGGGTATGGAAGTTGCCGGTCGAGATGATCGCGTCGTCGTCGGCGAGGACCAGGGGGTTGTCGCACGTGCCGTTGAGCTCTGCGGCGACGGCCGGGAGGGCAAAGTCGAGCGCGGCTTTCAGGCTGCCGTGCACCTGGGCGACGCAGCGCAGGCTGATCGGATCCTGCAGGCGCCTGGCGGCGCCGGTCTGGGTGAGCGCGCCGCCGGCCAGGAGCTTCATCAGCTGTTCCGCCGCCCAGGCCTGGCCCGGCGCCGGCCGCGCCGCTGCGGCGCGCGGGTCGAGCGGGCTCAGGTTGGCCCGGAAGCCCTCCATGGAGAGCGCCGCCGAGACCTGCAGGATCTCCAGCAGGTCGTTCGTCCGGGAGATCGCCAGAGCCGCCTGGCCGGTCGTGAAGGCCGAGGCGTTGCAGATCGCCAGCCCGTCCTTGGGGCCGAGCGAGAGCGCCTCGACCCCGGCCTGCGCCAGGGCCTCGGGGGCGGGCAGGGTGCGGCCCTCGACCTCGATCTCGGCCTCCGCGTCGCCGATCAGGGCGAGGCCCAGGTGGGCGAGGACGCAGAGATCGCCGGCGCCAATCGAGCCGATCGAGGGGATCGCGGGATGGAGGCCGCGGTTGAGAAAGAGGGCGAGCTGCTCGGCCACTTCTGGGGCGGCGCCGGAGCCGCCGGCCAGCAGGCCGTTGAGCCGGGCCAGCATGACCGCCCGGACCACGGGGGCGGGCAGGCGGGGCCCGACAGCGTTGGCCCTGCCCCTGACGGTCTGGACCGAGAAGGCGGCAAGCGCCTCGCGCGGCAGGCGATGCGTCACTCGCGACCCCAGGCCGGTGGTCAGGCCGTAGACCGGCTCGTTGCGCGCGAGATGGCCCTCGACGACCGCCCGGGCTGCGGCCATGCGGTTCAGCGCCTCGGGCGCCAGGCCCACGGGGCGACCCGCCTCGGCGACGGCCGCGAGGGAGCTGGGCGCGAGGTCGCGCCCGGTCAGCACCAGGGGCTCGTGGACCACGGCCTCGGGGCTCACACCCAGGGACAGTGGCTGTTAGAGGAGCCGAAGGTCTGGCCCTCCGCGAAGCGCGAGAAGGTGAAGGGCTCCAGCTCCGAGACCTTGTTGTCGCCGGCCAGGAGCCTGGCGACCAGCTTGCCGACGCCGGCCAGCTTGAAGCCGTGGTTCGAGTCCGCGATCACGTAGGCGTTCGGCAGCACCCAGTCGAAGACCGGCACATTGTCGGGCGTGAAGGCGCCGATGCCGCCGTTGCGCCGGTCCCGGAACTTCCGGCGATGGCCTTTGAAACGCGCCATCAGGTGGCCCATGGCCGACGTCATGTAGTCCGGGAACCAGGGGTCGGCCTGGTAGGCGTCGTTGGCGTGACCATAGGGCTCGATCGTCGCGTCGGGCCCGATCTGGATCGGGATCGTGCCGCCCTGAATGCCCGGACGGTCCATGCGCTCCGCGCCGTTCTTCCAGTAGACGTAGAGGTGGTCGTCCATCTCCTTGCCGGTCTGCTCGTTGATCACCGGCGTGTTCATCAGCTCGACGTGGAGCACCGGCGGGTCCTTGTCGTCGGACGTCCGGTAGGGCTGGTCGAAATAGACCTCGCCCTCCAGCAGGCGCCAGTAGGTCCACATGTCCTTCTCGACCGTCTCGCCGTCGGGGTAGGCGCAGTCCAGTTTCATCGGCCGGCCGAGCATCTCCCAGTGCTTGCCGATCCAGGCGCCGACGCAGATCACCGCCACGTCGCAGGTGATCTCGCCCGCGCTGGTCCGTACCTTGCTGATCTGGCCGTTGGTCACCTCATAGCCCTCGACCTCGATGCCCGAGAGCACCCGGACGCCCTGCTCGGCGCATTTCTCGGCCATCCCCGCGACGGCCTGGCGTGTGCCGGCGTAGCCCGAAGGCTGCTCGAAGTGGCAAACGCCGATCTCGCTCACGTTGAAGTCGGGCCAGATCGACTTGAGAAAGCTCCTGGCGTCCTGTCCGACATAGAGCTCCGAGTGGTAGCCGACGGCGTTCTGGTTGGCCACGATGCGCTCGTAGTCAGCCTGCTGGTTCTCTTCTCCCGCGGAGATGTAGCCGACTTGTTGAAAGCCGAGCCGGATCGGGTCGGACATCCAGACGTCCGCGGAATGCCGCATCAGGGCGTGCATCGGTTCCGTCATGTAGAAGTTGCGCACACAGCCGCAGGCGATCCCCGTGGCGCCGGCACCGGGGGCGGTCTTGTCGACCACCACGATATCGCCCCCGGAGCCCTTGCCCCGGTCCTTGAGTTCCATGGCGAGGTGCCAGGCCGTGGAGAGGCCGTGAACGCCGGCGCCGATCACGAGATAGGTCGTCTGTTGCGGAAGCACGCCCATGTCCTCTGTCTCCCCGTCGAGATCTTCGCGTCACGCTATAACAGATGCGCGGCCCGGCGTCAGGGTCGCTCCGCCCGCTTTCAGGCCACCCGTTCAGTCTCGGGCGCTTCGCTGTCGTTGGCGGTGCGCAGCTTGGCGAAGGGAACGGTGTGGTAGTAGGGATGGAGCGGCGGTTCCTTGGCCCGCAGGAAATGGCGGCGGAACACTTCGCCGTAACCCCGGTAGAGGTAGCCGCCGTTGCGCGCCAGGATGCCGTCCCGCTCGGCACGGTAGCGCGCCGGCAACGCGTACCAGGCCAGTGTCGGCGCTGCGTGATGCAGGGCGTGCAAGTTATTGTTCAGAAACAGAAGAGACCAGAAGGGGCCGGCCTCGACGACCACGGTGCGCTGGGCCTCGTCGTCGTGGGCCCGGTGTTCCAGGAACGACCGCAGCATAGTGACGGACGTGCCGGGATAGGCGAAGAACAGCAGATATTCGCCCAGGGGGATGCCGCAGACGCCGATGACCCAGGCCAGAACCAGGGCGACCGAGACGCCGTGGCGCAGCCAGATGTCCACATCGTCGGCGCGGCCTCGTGCCAGCTGCGCCAGACCGCGCCCGGCGACCCTGAGAGCCGCCACCGGCGGACCCAGCAAGAGCCGGCCGAGAAGGGAATTCATGCTCCAGAGCAGGGCGCGGCCCAAGGGTCCGCGCTGCGCCCAATCGGTCGGCGCGAGGTAATAGGACTCCGGATCCATTGCCGGCTCGGTCAGATAGGCGTTGCGGTGATGCTGAAGATGGTCGCGGCGATAGAGCCGGTAGGGCATCCAGAGCCAGAGGCTGGGAAAGACCAGCAGCTCGTTCAGCCATGGCCAGGGTGTCGGGTGGCCATGGACGGTCTCGTGCTGGAGTGAGCCGTGGAGGCAGGTCAGCAAGCCTCCGAGCGGCAGGACGACCCACCAGGGCAGGTCGTGGTAGAACCAAGTCACGGCAGCAAAGGATCCATAGGTGCCGATCAGAAGGCACAGGGTCGGCCACTCGATCCTCTGGTTCTTATCGAAGGCTCCTTCGCTAACTTGCTGACTTTTCATTTCTTATCGCTCCACGCTACCCGACAAGGCTAGCCCAAGAATTCACATCTGACCACGTGGGAATGCGCACAAAATGAAGCAATTGATCACCAAATATACGGTATGTTGACAATCCACATCATATGCTCACAATAGAGAACAGTTGATTGCCGCAAACTGGGGCGGGAACTTGGACAGGAGAGAAACGGTCGAGGTCTTCCGGCGCCGGCTCGCCGAGGTGATCGAGCGCTCGGGGCAGACGCGCTCCGCCTTCGCCGCGAGGATCGGACTGGACCGCTCGACGTTGTCGCAGCTTCTGGCGGCGTCGAACTTGCGCCTGCCCCGGGCCGAGACCATCGCCGCCATTGCGGCGGCCGAGAAGGTCAGCGTCGACTGGCTCCTGGGCCTCAGCCAGGAGGGCCAGGTGGGGACCGACGTGGTCAACCAGGACCTCGAGATCGAGACCGGTGCCGGTTCGCCGGCCGACGAGCGCCTGCGGCGCTGGCACAGCGAGGCGGTGGGCTACAAGATTCGCTACGTGCCGACCACCCTGCCTGACCTCTTGAAGTCCGAGGAGGTGATCGAGTTCGAGTTCATCGGCAAGGGCAGCCGCGTGCCTCAGGCGAGGCTGCAGGAGGCAGAGGAGCGCCTCGCCTACAGCCGGCGTCCGGAGACCGACATGGAGGTATGCAGCTCCTTCCAGTCGATCGAGGGCTTCGCCAGGGGGGAGGGCATCTGGCGCGCCCTGCCGCTGGAGACCCGCCGGTCACAGATCGAGCTCATGGTGGAGCTGCTGCGCGAGCTCTACCCGACGTTCCGCTGGTTCCTCTTCGACGCACTCCGGGAGTACTGTGTGCCGATGACCATCTTTGGTCCGAAGCGCGCGGCGGTCTACGTCGGCAACATGTACTTCGTCTACAACTCCACGGAACACATTCGCGAGCTGACCGAGCATTTCGACAATCTGATCCGCGCGGCCGCGGTGCAGCCGCCGGATGTCGGCGCCTACCTGGAGAGCCTGCTGCCGCAGTGCGAGGCTTCGGCCGTCGCCGGCGCGCCATGAGGCTCGCCAGCCTGCCGATGTATGATCTGGAAGCCCTGCGCCCGGTCACCGACGCTTGGTGGTCGGCGCTGGCAGCCGCCTTTCGTGAGGCGGGGATTTCCGACGTCCCGGAGGCCTTGGTCCGCGGTTCCGCGCTGCACGACCATTGGACCGACCCGCGCCTGCTGTTCAGCCAGACCTGCGGCTATCCCTTGCTCCACGGTCTGAAAGGCGCGGTCACCCTAGTGGCGACGCCAGTTTACCAGGCCCCGGGATGTGAGGGGCCGAACTACCGCAGCCTAATCCTGGTGCGCGAAGGCGAGACGGCGGTGTCATTGGCGGACATGGCGGGACGGATCTGCGGCTACAACGGGCGCGACTCCCAATCGGGCTACAACGCGCTCAGGCATATGGTGGCGCCGCTTGCCCGGGGCGGGCCGTTCTTCGGCGGGACCTTGGAAACCGGTGGCCACCCGGCCTCGCTCGAGGCGCTCCAGAGCGGCCGGGTCGATCTGGTCGCTGTCGATTGCGTGACCCACGCGCTCGCCGCGCGCCACGAGCCGAGCGCGGTCGCCGGCTTGCGGGTTCTGACGGTAAGCGATGCGGCGCCGGCCCTTCCCTTCGTGACCCGGGCCGGCGAGGAAGCGGGGGTGGTCGAGCGCCTGCAGGCGGCCCTGCGGGCGGCCGCGGCGGATCCGGTGCTCGAGGAACTGCGGCGGGCGCTGCTGATCGACGACGTGGTGGTGGTGCCGGAAGAGGCCTATGGCGTGATTCGCCGCATGGAGGAGGAAGCCCGCTCCCTCGGCTATCCCCAACTCGTCTGAGCGACAGCCGAAACCGGGAAAGGGCCGAAACCAGGTTTCGACCCTTTCACCTCGACCCCGGTAAAGCCTGGAGAGGGACAGGCTACGCGGAGTTCTCCCCTTAACTCAAAACTAGCAGTCCCTGCAGTGTCCCGGGAAACTCAACGACTGAAAAACGCCCAGGCCACTCCGCTAATCACGCACTATAAATTGCACAATAATTTCACAATGTCAATATAGAAATATTTATACTACATTTATCAACAATAATACTCAAATCCCCGCTTGTCGACTTCAAAATTGTGAAGGCGTTCAATCGCGTGAATCTGCTCTACCCCTAGGATGTAGAGCGGATTCGGGATCAGGGGTGTTGTGGCGGGGCCGCGCTCAGGCGGTCGGGAAGGCCTCGCGGGCAAGCTGGCTGAGCACGTGCTCGAGATCCTCCGGACCGAGGTACTCGTACTCCTTGACCAGGCTTTCGATGACCTGGTTCGTGTCGTTGGGCTGCCACTTGCCGTCTTTTGTGCCGTTCACCCGTCGGTGGACCTTCACGGCAGCGCGGAACGCGCGATAGAGACCGGGCGGAAGGCCGGCCTGTTCGTAGAGCTCGGAGAAGGGTACGCGGTCGGGGTCGCGGATCTTCCGCCGCGCCTCATCCACGCCGATCCCGGCCCGGTTTGCGACGGCAATCTCGAAGAGGTCCATCTGTCCCAGACAGAGGGAGCGCAGCAAGAGGCTCGCCGTGAGGCCGTCGTGGTCGGCGAGATAGGTCACCACGCCCTTCAGGTTCTCACCGCTAGGATCTTGCTTGGCGGCCTCGATCAGAGTGCCCTCGCGACCGTGCTGCGTAATCCGGTCGGCCAGTTCCTGCGGCAGGCTGTGCCGAACGATCAGCAGGTCTCGGAGCAGGCAGGAAAGCGCGTAGACCGACTCCGCTACGCCGTCCATTGGCGACAGCATCGGATCGACCGACCCCTGGCCGTTCGGGCCCACGTTGCGGTGCGCTGTCCCGCCAGCGCCCTTGGGCTCGTCAATTCTGACCGTGTCGAGTGCCACGGTTTCGACGTCGCGGGCGAGAGTTTGTGCGAGTCCAGGCGGCAGGTAGGGCACGTTCTTCAGGTGGCGGACGAAGGATCTACGCAACAGCGGTGCCACGTCGAAGGGGTCGCGCGGCATGCCTGTTGGCTGCCGCTCCATCCCGGCGTCGGCTTCGCCGGGACTCCGCTTGGGCGTTGCGTGATGTCTCTGTCCGACGTCAGCCATTCGTTGTTTTTACGCCTGCTTGTTCACTTCTACGCGCCGGCCCGTCTCGCAGGGAGAACGCAGGGACTATGGGGCCAGCGCGCAGCATGGATGGCGAATCTGGGCGGTTGACCGTTAACATTCAGTGAAGGGTGCAAGTGTTATCGCATTGAATATAATAACAAAATATAAAATTTGCGTAAGCTTGGACTGGAAAGATCCTTGAAATTAAACGGATTTCTTGGGCAATTTTGAGTAAAATTCACGAAAGATGTTTTTCTTTTTTACGAGTTTTTTACATTTTATTTAATTTCTTTCCGTCATATTCCCGTGTTGATTTTATTTCAGCGCGTTTTGGGGGCTATAGGACCGCAGATTCTCAAGATTAACGGCTTCTTGGGTATTCGGTTCTATGAGTTCGAAATAGCGCAAAGTGATCAGTTAACGGGCAAGGAGCCAATGCGCAAAACGCTAGGTCGAGGCACCGAACAGATCAAGCTCCTCGAACGCTACGGGGCGCAACTGGGTGCGATAGTCGAGCGGCGGCGAGCCGAGTTGGCGCTGACGGCGGCCAAGCAGGAGGCTGAGCGTTCCGCGGGGCTTGCTCGCGACGCGATGACGGAGGCCCAGGCCGCCAACCGTGCGAAAACCGAGTTTTTGGCCAACATGAGCCACGAGCTGCGCACCCCGCTGAACGCGATCATCGGGTTCTCAGAGATGATGATCAAGGGGCTGCTGGCGCCGGACCGGACCGACAAGCACCTGGAGTACGCCCACGGCATCAACGAGGCCGGGCAGCACCTCCTGGAGCTCATCAGCGACATCCTCGACCTTGCCAAGGTCGAGGCCGGGCGCCTGGAGCTCGAGGAGCAGGTGGTCGACTTCAGCAAGATCATCAGTTCCTGCCTGCTTCTGGTCAAGGAGCGGGCCGCGGAGGCCGAGCTCTCGCTGCGCTGCGAGATCCCAAAGACTCTCCCGTGGCTGTTCGTCGATGAACGCAAGATCAAGCAGGTTCTGATCAACCTGCTGTCCAATGCGATCAAGTTCACGCCCAAGGGCGGAACGATTACCCTCAAGGTCGGGCCGGCCGAGGACGGCGGCTTCATGTTCACGCTGACCGATACGGGTATCGGTATCGCCGACAAGGATGTCTGGAAGGCCCTGGCGCCCTTCACCCAGGTCGACCGCGATATCGACTGCGCCTACGAGGGGACGGGTCTCGGCCTGCCGCTGTCCAAGGCGCTGATCGAGCTCCACGACGGCAAGCTGTCGATCCAGAGCAAGGTCGGTACGGGAACCCGCGTGACCGTTCGCCTGCCTCTGGCGCGGATCCGCAAGCCAGCCCAGAAGGGCATCGCCGGTGCGGCGGCGGCTGCCATACAGAAACCAGAAACGCTTCGTGAGATCGGGGTGCAAAGATGACGGGTTCGGAAATCAGAATAGGCCGTGTGGTCAGCGTGACGGGGTCCCAGGTCGTCGTCTTGCTGGAGAAGCCTCAGGAAACCAGCGGCCCGTCCGGCGTGGTGTCACTCCAGATGGGGCAGCTGATAAAGATGCTGACGCCGTCGTCGACCGTCTTCGGCATGGTGACGGGAATGAGCATTCCGCTGCCGTCGCCGAACGAGGGGGATTCGGAAATGAAGATCGTCGAGCTGGAAATGCTCGGCGAGTCGTCGCTCAAGCGTGGCAGCCCCTTCAAGCGCGGCGTTTCCGCCTATCCCGGCCTGGGCGACCCGGTCTATCAGACCACGCTGGAGGATCTCCGGCAGGTCTATGCCCGTCCGGCCGTCTCGACGGTCAGGATCGGGACGATCCACCAGGACCACTCGATTCCGGCGTATGTCGCCATCGACGATCTCCTAGGCAAGCACTTCGCCGTGCTCGGCACGACCGGCTCCGGCAAGTCCTGTGCGGTCACGCTGATCCTGCAGTCGATCCTTAGCAAGCACGAGAACGGACACATCGTCCTGCTCGATCCGCACAACGAGTATTCCCAAGCCTTCGGCGAGTCCGCCCAGGTTCTCTCGCCGGGCAATCTCCGTCTGCCCTATTGGCTGCTGAACTTTGAAGAGATCCTCGAGGTCCTGCTCGAGGGCGGGCCGGAGACCTCGGCTACTCAGCATGCGGCCGAGATCTCGGTCCTGAGCGAGCTCATCCCGGCGGCCAAGCGGAAGTACATGGGCCAGGACGAGGAGAGCAAGTTCGTCACCGTGGACACGCCGGTGCCCTATCAGATCGGCGATTTGGTCGGGTTGATCGACGAGGCCATGGGCCGGCTCGACAATCCGGAGAACTCGGTCCCATACATGCGGATCAAGTCGCGCCTCAACTCGCTCCGGATGGATTCGCGCTTCGCCTTCATGTTCGGCGGCCTCACGGTCCGCGACAACATGACCGAGATCCTGTCGCGCATCTTCCGAATTCCCGTGGCCGGCAAGCCGATCACCATCATGGACCTCTCCGGCGTGCCGTCGGAGATCCTCAACGTCGTGGTTTCCGTGCTCTGCCGCATGACCTTCGACTTCGCGCTGTGGAGCGACCGCGCCGTGCCGGTGACCCTGATTTGCGAGGAAGCTCACCGCTACGCTCCGCGCGACACCAGGCTCGGTTTCGAGCCGACCAAGAAGGCGCTGGCCAGGATCGCCAAGGAGGGCCGGAAGTACGGCGTCTCGCTCGGCATGGTCACGCAGCGTCCCTCGGAGCTGGCGCCGGGCATCCTGTCCCAGTGCAACACGATCTTCGCGCTGCGCATGAGCAATCAGAACGACCAGGACTTCGTGCGCAGCACGCTCTCGGAGTCGGCGGTCGGACTGCTGGACTTCCTGCCCTCGCTTAGGAACGGCGAGGCGATCGGCGTCGGCGAAGGCGTCTCGATCCCGATGCGGCTCGCCTTCGACCGCATTCCCGACGAGCGCCGTCCGATGAGCGGCACGGCCTCCTTCTCGTCGGCCTGGAAGGCCGAGGCCGACAGTCCGGAGTTCCTCGACGAAGTGGTCAAGCGCTGGCGCTATCAGCGCAAGTGATCCTCCCGGCTCCGTCCCGGTCCCGGAAATCAGGGCCGGGCGAGGGGCGAGTGCCCGGGTGATTGCTAACCACACCCGTTAACACATCACCTCCGGAAATCCCATATAATCCCTTGAACCAGCGAAGCTCGGCCTGGCGCCTTGGTTAAGGCGTCGCCTCGGGCCAAAGCAGGGCGGTCAGATGGTTCATCAGGGCTCGGAACGAGCCCAACCGGGATCGGAGTGCGAACGATCAGGAACAACTGGGAAATGCGTCTGCGCGCGGCGTTGGACCGGCTGTCCGGATGGCTCGGTTTGCGGCCCGCTCCTGCGCCCGAGCCTCAGCGGCCCCACCCTTGGGAAGCCTCCTATCCCGATGGGCTCGTTTGGGACATCGACATCACGCCGCGGCCGCTCCCCGAACTGGTCGCCCAGGCGGTCGCGCGCTATGGCGACAAGCCATGCCTGGAGTTCCTGGGCAAGCGCTACAACTACAAGGATTTCGGCAGCCTGGTCGATCGGGCCGCCAAGGGCTTCCAGGAACTGGGCGTCACCAAGGGAACCCGCGTCGGCCTGTTCCTCCCCAACTCGCCCTACTACGTGATCTGCTATCACGCGATCCTCAAGGCGGGTGGGACCGTCGTCAATTTCAACCCGCTCTACGCCGAACGGGAGATAGCCCGGCAGATTAACGATTCCGGCGCCCGCATCCTGGTCACCATGAACCTGAAGCCGCTCTATCGAAAGGTGGAGGGCCGGCTCGAGGACAGCTGCCTCGAGAAGATCGTCGCCTGCCGGATGACCAGCATCCTGCCGTTCCCGGAAAGGGCGCTCTTCGCGCTGATGAAGCGCGGCGAGGTGAGCGCCGTCCCGAAGGACGAGCACCACATCCATTTCGAGAAGCTGGTCGGCAACGACGGTCTCTGCACGCCGGTGGCGATCAATCCCGAGACCGACATCGCTGTACTGCAGTTCACCGGGGGGACGACCGGCGTCCCCATGGGCGCCAAGCTGACCCACGCCAACCTCTTCGCCAATCTTATCCAGACCCGGACCTGGGCGACCGGTGTTCAGCGGGGCGAGGAGCGGATGCTCGCCGTGCTGCCCCTGTTCCACGTCTTCGGCATGACCGCGGTCATGAACGTGGGTCTCGAGGTCGGTGCAGAGATCATTCTGCTGCCGCGCTTCAAGGTCAGCGAAGTGCTGAAGACGATCGACAAGCTGCGGCCGACTGTGTTCATGGGCGTGCCGACCATGTATTCGGCGATCAACGGCCAGAAGGACCTGGAGAGATACGACCTCTCCAGCCTCCAGTACTGCCTCTCGGGCGGCGCTGCGCTGGCCTATCCGATCAAGAAGAAATTCGAGACCCTGACCGGCTGTGTGCTGGTCGAAGGCTATGGCCTGACCGAGGCGGGGCCCGTCTGCACGATCAACCCCTTCGCCGGATTGAACAAGCCGAACTCCATCGGCCTGCCGATCCCCGGTACCACGGTCAAGATCGCGTCGCTGAAGGACCCCGACCGCTTCCTGGGAATCGGCGAGCACGGCGAGATCTGCATCCTCGGCCCCCAGGTGATGGCCGGCTTCGAGAATCAGCCGGAGGCCGACGCGAAGGCGCTGCGCGGCGGGGTCCTCCATACCGGCGACGTCGGCTACATCGACGCGGACGGCTACGTCTTCCTGATCGATCGCATTAAGGACCTGATCATAACCGGCGGTTTCAACGTTTATCCGCGCATGGTCGAGGAGGCTGTGATGCTCCACTCCGCGGTCGAGGAGGTGGTCGTCTGCGGCGTGCCGGACCGCCATCGCGGCGAGATCGTCAAGGCCTACATCAAGCGCCGTCCGGGCGCCGCGCTGACCGCGGCCGAGCTGCGCCAGTTCCTGGCCGACAAGCTGGCCAGCTTCGCCATGCCGCGGCGGGTCGAGTTCCGCGACGAGCTGCCCCGGACGCTGCTCGGCAAGCCCTCGCGCCGCAAGCTGGTAGAGGAGGAATTGGCCAAGCGCGCGGAAGAAGCCGCCGCCGAAAGCTAAGGCAGGCTAACATTCGCGGCGCGGTCTCCATCTCGTGCCCACTTGCACCGGGGCCGCCCTCCCGTCACATAGAACAGTGTCGTAGTAAGACAGAGAGGGAGGCGAGGCCATGCGCTTGGAAGGGCTTTTATCGTTCGTTCTGCTTTCCTTTGTCACCACCGTCTACCTCGGTGCACAGGCCGCAGCGGAGCCGGCGACAAAGGTCGTCACAACCTCCGAGATCGAGTGGGAGCAGCTCAATCCCCTGCGCGGCGACAAAAGTCCGAAAGCCGGGACGCTCTGGGGCAACCGCACAGGTCCCGGGCCGGCGGGCTTTCTGCTCAAGCCGGCGGACGGCTTCAAGTCGCCGCCCCATATCCACAATGTCGCTTACCGCGGCGTGGTGATCAGCGGACTCATTCACAACGATGACCCGGACGCCGAGGAAATGTACATGGCGGCGGGGTCATTCTGGACCCAGCCGGCCGGAGGCGTGCACATAACAGCGGCCAAGGGTGCCGACACACTGGCCTACATCGAGGTCGAGGACGGCTTCGGCGTCCTACCCGCGAAGGAAGCCTTCGACGACGGTGAGAGGCCGATCAACGTGGATGCGTCGAACCTCGTCTGGTTGGATGCAAAGCACACCCACTGGATCGGCCGGTCCGAAATGGCGAGGTCTCAAGATGGACCGCAGGTGGCCTTCCTCTGGGGAAATCCGCGCGACGGGCAGCTGAACGGGACGCTGGTCAGGCTGCCGGCCGGTTTTGCCGGAGAGCTGCAAACCCAGGGTTCGAGCTTCCGCGCCGTGGTGATCCAAGGTCGACCCACGCATGGGTCGTCGACCGAGAGCGGCGTCACCGCCCTGGAGGCGGGCAGCTATTTCGGCTCGGAGGGGAAGGCGAGGCATCGGATTTCCTGCGAAGCCCCGGAGGCGTGCATCCTCTACCTGCGCACGGACGGAGCGTTCAAAGTCCTTCCTTCGTGACAGTACCGCGCGCGGATCTGGCCGACCCCTTCGGCTGGGCCCGCTTACGCGCCCTTGCCCCGCAGGTGCTCCGAAACGGCGACCCGGGCCGGCGAGAAGGCCCGGCGCATCTCCTCGACCGCCTTGAGCGGCTCGGTGTCGCCGCACATGAAGACGTCGAGGGCCGCGTAGGCACGCTCGGGCCAGGTGTGGATGCTGATGTGCGACTCCGCGAGCACGGCGACCCCGGACACGCCCTGGTTCGGGGTGAAGTGATGCAGGTGCACGTGGAGAAGCGTCGCGCCCGCCTGTTCAGCGCATCGTCGCAAGGTCTGGTCGATGTGGGCGAGATCGTCGAGCCGATGCGCGCCCATCAAGTCGATGATCAGGTGCGTACCGGCGTAGGCCACGCCGTCCCGCTCTTTGAAATAGTCCTTGCGATCGGCCGGCGCCGTTTCGGTGCCGTCCTCTAGTGCCTCGTTCTCCGTTTGGGCGGTGCTTGAACCTCGATCCAAGTCCATCCCCAATTGGAAGAGGTGAGCGTCCGACATGCGTCGTCCTCCCCAACCAGCAGATGACCCGGTGCTTTTTCCGGAAGGCCCAGGGTATGGATGCTTACCTATGATTTTGCAAGTTAAACTTCAGAAACCGGACGGTTCTGACGGAGCCCGCGGGGCCCGCCGGCCGGCCGCTCCTGGCCCGGTCGATGACGCTACTGGAGCGGCCCTTGAAGTTTCCCTGAACCAGTGACCAGGGTTCTTGGCGGCCTCAATCCTCGGCCGACGCGCCGCCTTCGGCGATGCGGCGTTCGACGAAGTCGTCGAGTGCCTCGCGGATGCCCGGGTCCATCGGCGGTTCCTGGTAATCGGCCAGCACCTCCTTGTAGATCCTGTGCGCCCGCCAGGTCGCGTCGATCGAACCGGCCTCGGACCAGGTCTCGAAGTTGCGCCAGTCCGAGAGGATCGGGTCGTAGAACGCCGTCTCGTAGCGTTCCAGGGTGTGGGCGGTGCCGAAGTAGTGGCCACCGGGCCCGACGTCGCGGATCGCTTCCAAGCCCAGGGTGGCGTCGTCGATCTCCAGCGGCAGCAGGAACTCGGACATCTCCTGCAGCATCTCGGCGTCGATGATGACCTTCTCGAAGGAGGCGCAGAGCCCGCCCTCGAGCCAGCCGAGCGCGTGCTTGACCATGTTGGTGTGGCCGAGCGCCGTGGCCCATATCGAGTTCATCGACTCGTAGGCCGACTGCACGTCGGGGTGGTTCGAGGCGTTGACGTTGGAGGAGCGGTAGGGCACGCGGTAGCGCCGGGCCAGCTGGCCGCCGACCAGGACCGCTTTGCTGTACTCGGGCGTGCCGAAGGCCGGTGCGCCGGTCTTCATGTCGACGTTCGAGGTGAAGCCGCCATAGATGACCGGGCAGCCGGGATTGACGATCTGGCAGAAGGCGATGCCCGCGAGCGCCTCGGCGTTCTGCTGGGCGAGGGCACCCGCCAGGGTGACCGGCGCCATGGCGCCGGCCAAGGTGAAGGGCGTAACCACGATGGCCTGGTTGGTCCGCGCCATTTCGATCATGCCCCAGAGCATGGGCACGTCGTACTGCAGCGGCGAGTTGGCGTTGATGATGGTGAAGAGGCTGGTCTGCTGCGTCAGCTCTTTCTCGGACAGCCCGCGCACCAGGCGCAGCATCTCGATCACGTCCAGGATGCGCCGGCGCCCCAGCGAGTAGCCGAACATCGCCTTGTCAGAGAGCTTCAGCGCCGTCGAAATGGCCCGGAGGTGGCGCAGGTCGGGCGGGATGTCCGTCGGTTCAACCGGATGGCCGGCGATCAGGTGACAGATGTTGAGGCTTTGGCCGAGGCGCAGCAGGTTGCAGTAGTCCTCGAAATTGCCCTGGCGCCGGCCGCCCTCCAGGTCGGACGCGTTGGGTGGGCTACCGACCATGCAGTAGTTGATCACGTCGCCGCCGATGGTCAGCGAATGGGCCGGGTTACGGGCATGCAGGGTGAAGACCGGCGGCGCGCTTTTGATGCTCTCCTCGATCAGGTCCGGATCGAAGCGCACCCGGGGATCACCCTCGGTGACCTCGGCCCCGGCCCGCTTCAAGATCTCCCGGGCCTCGGGGAGCAGGAAGTTCATGCCCATATCGCGCAGGATCTCGAGCGAGGCCCGGTGTAGCGCTTCGATCTGGTCCGCGGAGGCAATCTCCATCGGCGGGTAAGGGTTGCGGACCTGCCGGAACGGCAGCTGCTTGAGGCCGCCCGAAGGGGCCCGTTCCCGGCGCAGCGCGCCGCGCCCGCGTTCACGTCTCTGTCGTGCCATGGCCGATCCCTCGATTTGTCCTCGATTCCACCCTGGGCCAAGTGCCGGCCAACCTAGCGGCGGCACTCCTGCCGCTTTTGCCCCGGCGCGACCACTAGCGCCACGAAATCGCCCGAGCGCTGGGGCGGGGCCACCTTGACCCCGGTGCTCGGCGGGACCTACAAGGCCGCCATGAGCACGCACGCCAGGCTTTCGCTGCGAATAAGCGGCTGAACCTTTGGCCCGGACTAGCCGCCTGGCCTTCCCGCGTGCTCGTTTCCTTGCCGAATGACGGTCGTTCCAGCTTTGAGGATTGAGCGCGCGCCCTTTGGCGTGTAGCTCAAGGGTGAGAGCAGTCGCCTTAAAAGTGGGAGATCCAGGGTTCGAGTCCCGGCGTCCCAAGATCCCAATTCCCACCGGGAAAACGGCCTTATGACCCTGCTGCCCGACTCCGCGTTCCTCCACCGATCGGCGCCTTGGCGCGCCGAGAGCCGGGCCTTGATCGCCCTGGCCGTGCCGCTGGTGATGACCGGCCTGGCGGCCATGGCGATCACCACGACCGACGTTGTCATGATGGGCTGGCTGGGCCCCGAGGCCTTGGCCGCCGGCTCGCTGGGCGGGCACTTCTACAGCTCGACCTTCTTTTTCGGCATGGGCGTCGTAACCGCCGTGGCGCCCCTGGTCGCGCAGGCCTTGGGCGGCCGCCGTTACCGCCTGGTGCGCCGCTCCGTCCGGCAGGGCTTCTGGGCCGGGGCCGTGCTTTCCGTGCCGCTCTGCTTCGCCATCTGGCATACCGAGACGATCCTCACCCTGCTCGGCCAGAACCCCGAGACCGCGGCGGCCGCCGGCAGCTACCTGCGGGCCCACGTGTGGGGTTTTCCGTCGGCGCTCGGCTTTCTCGTCCTCGCCGAGTTCCTCGCCGCGCATTCGCGGCCCCGGGCCGTGATGGCCGTCTCGGTCTGCGCCGTCGGCATCAACGCGGTGCTCAACTACGGCTTCATGTTCGGCAATTTCGGCTTCCCGCGGCTCGAGCTGGTCGGCGCCGGGGTCAGCAGCGCGATCGTGGACACCCTGATGTTCCTCGCCCTGTTGAGCTTCGTGTACATCGACCGGCGCTTCCGGCGCTACCGCATCCTCGGGCGGATATGGCGAGCGGACTGGCCGCTGTTCCGCGAAGTCTTCCGCATCGGCCTGCCGATCGCCTTCACCGTCTTGGCCGAGACCGGCCTGTTCCTGGCCTCCTCGCTGCTGATCGGCCTGCTGGGGACCGAGCAGCTCGCCGGGCATGCGATCGCCATTCAGCTGGTCGCGCTGGCCTTCATGGTGCCCTACGGGGTCGGGCAGGCGGCCACGGTCCGGGTCGGGCTGGCCTTCGGCTCCGGCGACTGGCCGGGCGTCGAACGGGCCGGCTGGACCGCGCTCTCCTGGGGTTGCGGCTTCGCCGTTCTGCCGGCCGGCCTCTTCTGGTTCGCCGCGCCGGAGCTGGTCGACCTGTTTCTCGACCTCGAGCAGGCCAGAACCGGTCAGGTCGCGGCCTACGCCGCGACCTTCCTGACGGTCGCCGTTGTGTTCCAGTTCGCCGATGCGGCGCAGGTGGTCGCCATGGGCTCCCTGCGGGGCTTGAAGGATACCCGCGTGCCTCTCGGCATCGCGGTGCTCGGCTACTGGGTTTTCGGCATCTCGGTCGCCGTCCTGCTTGGTTTCGCGCTGGAGTTCGGCGGCTCGGGGATCTGGCTGGGTCTCGCCATCGGGCTGACCACGACGGCCGTCCTCTTGATCTGGCGCTTCCGTGTTTTGACGGGGCGGCTCGGACGGCCGCTCGAGCGGCGCTCGGTTGCATGGAAGCGCGCCGGGCTCCAATCCAACGAGTGAAGCCCAGATCAGGTTCTTGGATCTGATTCGCGGTCCGGATCGATTGAGTCCGGCGCCGGGCGCTCGGGGCTAGTGGCTGACGATCAAGGGCGCGAAGCGGACCGGGAGAACCTCCTGAGTCTCGACCTTGCCGGTGGGGCTCTTCTCGACCAGGAGCAGCTGCTGCTGATCCTCCAGGCCCGCGGGTATCACCATGCGCCCGCCGGGCTTGAGCTGTTGCAGCAAGCTGGGCGGCATCAATTCAGGGGCGGCGGCTACGATGATCCGGTCGAAGGGCGCCTCCTCCGGCCAGCCCCACGCGCCGTCTCCGAGACGCAGCTGCAAGCGGTCGTAGCCCGCCCGGCGCAGCCGCCGTTCGCCTTCGTGGGCCAGTTCCTCGACGATCTCGATGGAGAAAACCTGGTCGCAGAGCTCGGCCAGAACCGCCGCCTGATAGCCGAGACCGGTTCCTACCTCCAGCACCTTGTGCCCCTCCTCGAGTTCGAGCAAGTCGACCATCAGGGCAACGATGAAGGGCTGGGAAATCGTCTTGCCGCAGCCGATCGGCAGGGGCGTGTTGGCGTAGGCGAGGGGCTGGAGAGGCGTTGGAACGAACTCGTGGCGGGGCACCTTCGCCATGGCGGCCAGCACCGGGTCACTGAGCCGGTCCCGGTCGATCTCTTCCGCGCTGAGTTCCGTGTAGGCCGCGATGACCGCGACCATTTCAAGACGCATTTTTTCGAAGTCCGGGGCTTCGGACTCGTTCATTTCGCCTGTCCCTCGACTACCCCGTCGAGTAGACCATGAAACCCGGCGCCGCGCGAGTGGTCTTATCGGAGCGCCGCCAGGGCGAATCAAATCGCCCCGCCGAAGATTCGGCGGGGCAACTTGATCAGGGAAGGGGAGGTTGCTGTACAGGGACGCTGGGACGTCCAGGACAAGAACAGCCTGAGCCAACCCGATTAAGGAATGGTAAATTTTCCTAGTCTATTCGCAAAAAATCACAAATTTTTTTCAAATTCGATCTAGGGCTTGTTGACATTCACGGCGCGCTCCTGGCGGGAGCGCATTTGCGCCGGGGCCAGGAGCGGGAGGCGCCGTGGGGTGGGGCCCCACAAGACCTTCCGCGACGCCGCCCCGGCGCAAATGCGTCCCGTCCCGAAGGGATCCGGCGAAATCGGCCTGCTGCCGCGTTGCTCCCAGAGACTGAGACTGGGGTTGAATATGCTCGGCATGTCCTTCCTCCTCGCGCCTAACAGCGGGTCGATTTCACTCGGACCAGGAGCACGCCCTGAATGTCAACAGGCCCTAAGCGGGGCCGATGTTCAGCGTGATCGACGGGGGCCGGGTCAGCGTCTGGTAAACAACGCAGAAACGTTCAGTCAGCTTGCTCAGGGTGGCGATCTCTTCCTCGCTCGCACTCAACTCGATGTCGAAGAACAGCCGGATCTCCATGAAGCCCACGGCCGCCTGCTTGTCGACGCCGAGCGTGCCGCGAAAATCGAGGTCGCCCTCTGCCCGCACCGTCCCGCCCTTGACGTTGATATCCAGGGCTGTGGCCACGGCGCGCAGAGTGACGCCGGCGCAGGCGACCAGGGCTTCGAGCAGCATGTCCCCGGAACAGGCCGAGAGCCCGTCGCCGCCGGTTGCAGGATGAAGGCCCGCCTCAACCAGCGCGCGACCTGTCTCGACGGAGCAGGTCAGGCCCTCGCCGTCGAGGCTGCCGACGGCGCGCAGAGTGACGCAGGCGGCGTCGGGCTCTTCCCGGTAGCGCGCCTTGAACGGTGCCTGCAGTTCCTTCAGCGCGGCGGCATCCATGACCCTTCCTCTCGTTCCTTGGCTGGGAGCCGCTAGTTCAGCAGGCTTTTCCGGCGAGCGAAAGGGCGCCTCGACAGCGGGGTGGTGCAGGAGGGCGGCTTAAGGCTTGTTAAAGGGCTATTACTTAAACTGCATACCGGGTGCATACGTCTCGACCTCGGGACCGGGAGCCGGGTTATGCCGCTTTATGTCTTCGTTTTTGGTGTGCTGCTCTCTTTCAGCGCTTACATACTGCCGCCGCAGTTCGGCTACATAACCCGGACCATCCTCGCCACTGGGGTTGCTTCCGGTGGCGTCTGCCTGTTTCTCGTCGCGGCGCCCGATATCGCCACCACGTCGCTGGGCTTCTAGTCCCGCATCTCTCACACGCTCGGCTCAAGGCCGTGTGCAGTATAGCAGAGGACCGAGACTGACCGCCCGGCGTTTGCTCAGCCGGACCCGGCGCTCGATGTAGCGGGTCGGACGGCTGGGCGACCAACGTCTCGGGTTGGGCAGGACCGCGGCCAGAAGTGCCGCTTCCCGCCGCGTCAGCGTCGCCGCGGACTTGTTGAAGTAGTTTCTGGCAGCGGCCTCGATCCCGTAGATCCCCGGACCCCATTCGACGATGTTGAGGTAGACCTCCAGGATGCGGCGCTTGCTCCAGAAGGCCTCCAGCATCATGGTCAGGGGCGCCTCGATGATTTTGCGAAGCACGCTGCGCCCGGGCCAGAGGAAGAGGTTCTTCGAGGTCTGCATGGTGATGGTGCTGGCGCCGCGCAGCGAATCGCCCCGGAAGTAGTCGGACAGCGCGGCCATCAGCTCGGCCCAGTCGACACCGGCATGGCGGCAGAAGTTGTTGTCTTCCAACGCCAGCACGGAACGCGCGACGTGGCGTGACATCTCGGAAAGCGGGACCCACCGCTTCTCGAGTCCCTCGCCTTCGGTCAGGCGAATCAGCATCAGCGGGGTGATCGGCGGCGGCAGTTCTCGGTACAGCAGAATCAGCAGGGCCGGGATCAGGACGAGCAGAGCGGCCACGATCAGCAGCAGGTCACGGATCTGGGCGAACAGACTGCGGCGCCGGCGAGGCATGGCTGAGCTCGGTGACGGTCCTGTTTCTCTTCGTTGCCGATCAAGCCGACTCGGCCGTCACGCGCCGCGCCTGCTGTCGCAGCTACGCGCTTCAGGGTAAAGGCCCCCGAAAGAACTACTACACCAAATCTTAAGCGTTTCTTGTTGACCTGTCGGCGACTGTAAATGATGACTGCCGTCATCATCCATGGCCAGTCAAGACCTGGCGATACCCTGCCCCTGTTAATCACTTTGCTGGAGTTTGACGATGAAGCCCCTGCCCAAAAGCCGTAAGGCGTCCCTGGTTCTCCGGAGCATGAGCGCCGCCATCGTTGCAGCGACGCTTTCCCTCGGCCTCTTCGCGGCCCAGCCGGCGTTGGCGGGTTCGGTCGTGATCCGCGACTTCGTTCTGACCCACGGCATCACGGATCGCGAGCCGATGGGAGTCACCGAGCAGTTCAATATGACCGATCAGCGCGGATTCGCCTTCGCGCGCCTCAACAACGACGGCGATCCGACCAACGTCTCGTTCGTCTGGGAGATCGACAATCAGGTTCACGCCTCGATCGACATGAGCGTCGGCACTTCGCCGGGCTGGCGCACCTGGTCCAGCGTCAACCTGCGGCCGGGCACCTGGCGCGTGAAGCTGGTGGACTCCGACGGCTTGATGCTGGCCGAGAAGACTTTCACGGTCCAGTAGCATACTTTCAGGCGGTCCCCTACCGACCGCCTTGCCGCCTAAATGATCCCGGCGCCCCGCTGGCGCCGGGATCATTGCGTTCTGCGCCGCGCCGCATTTCGCGCGGAAGATGAATCGAACCACCGACTCCACTCTTTTCTCGTCCACCGGCAACACGGTATCCTTCGCTGCGACGTCACACGTGCCGCTCCTCCAAGGGGTGCAGGATTGGTGGACAAAATACGGTCCTTGTCGAACGTGACGGCCGAAGGCGACCGGCGCCAATCGGCCGGTCAAACGCGCGCCGATCTGGCGGCGATCCTCCAAGCCCACGAAGACTGGCTGGATAGTCGCGGCAAGGACGGCGAGCAGGCGGATCTGGAAGAGGGCCGGCTGCGCCAGGCGAATCTGTCGCGCGCCCGCCTGCGCTCCGCCAATGTCCGCGGCGCGCATATGAGCGGCGCCAATCTCGACGGCAGCGACTTCACCGGCGCGGACCTCTACCGGGCCGAACTCGACGACGCGAGCCTGGTCGGGGCGGATTTCACGCGATCACGGCTGAGCGGCGTCGACCTGCGCGCGGCCAACCTCAAGGATGCCCGACTGTGGGACGCGGACCTCGTTGACGCTGACCTTTCCGACGCCAGCGGTCTGATGGCGGCCAGCCTGTCCGGCGCCGACTTGACCAACGCCCGCCTGCCCGACGCTGTCCCGGCGCCGGAGGCCTTGTCGAACGTCAACACAGCGGCGCGCACCGCGCGGCGCCTTCTGGTCGTCAGCACGCTCATGGTCGTCTACGCGTGGCTCATCTTGGCGATGACGACGGATGTCGCCTTGTTGACCGGCACGCATTCGCCGTTGCCGATCGTGGGCACCGGGGCGCCCTTCGTCTGGATCTATTGGTTCGTGCCGGTCCTGCTGCTCGGGCTCTACCTCTACACCCATGTCTCTCTGCAGCAGCTCTGGCGCGGCCTCGCCGCCTTGCCCGCCGTCTTCCCCGACGGCCGCCGTCTCGACGAGAGGGTCGATCCCTGGCCGGTCACCGGGCTGGCCTCGGCCCACCTTTACCGGCTCGCCCTGTCGCGCCCGGCGCTCGGCAGGCTGCAGAACGCGCTGGCGGTGATCCTGGCCTGGTGGCTGGTGCCGCTGACCCTGTTCGCTTTCTGGGCCCGCTACCTCGTGCGCCAGGACTGGGTCGGCTCCGGACTCCAGGCCGTTGTGTTCGTTACGGCGCTCAGCTTCGGGCTCTATTCCTACCTGATCGCGCGGCGCACCTTGCGGCACCGCGACAAGCCCTTTGTCTGGGCCCGGGCCTGGAGGGACGGGCGCAGCTACGCCGCCACGGTCTCGGCTGCCGCCGTCATCCTGCTGACGACGATGACCTTCGGCGCGGTCGAGGGGGTGCGCACGGCGAGCAGCACGGCCGATCCCAGAAGCTGGGTGCCGCGCCTGCTGAGCAACGCCGGCCTCGCGGCCTTCGCCGACCTCCGGCAGGCGGAGGTCTCTCAGCGCGACGAGGATTTCTGGCTGGTCGCGCCGGAGCAGCGCGTCAACGTGGTCCGCGGCGCGGATCTGGCGGGCCGCTCGCTTCGATTCGCCGATGCGGCACAGGCCTTCCTCGCCCTGGCCGACCTCAAGGGCGCCGACCTCAAGGGCGCCGATCTCAAGGCGGCCAACCTCGAGTCGGCGGATCTGAGCTTCGCAAGCCTGCAGAACGCCGATCTGGCCCGGGCCGCGCTCTACTCCACCAAGCTCGCCGGCGCCGACCTGCGGGGCGCCAACTTCGAGGGCGCCGCGCTGGAGGGCAGCAGCCTGCAGAAGGCCGTGCTGTTCGGCGCGCGCGGCCTGACCTGCCGACAGCTGGAGCGAGCCAGCCGTTGGGAGGAGGCCCTGCGCGACGAATCGCTGGCCTGCGGCAAGCCGATTCCAGCGCCGCCCCCCGGTCTCGGTTCCGACCCGAAGTTCTAGTCTAATCGACGGCTAGCCGCTTCGGCGGGCGCGCGCCTCTTCGGTCCAGTCGTCGTCGACGTAGAAGGGGCCCGGCCGTTCCCGGAGCGCCTCATAGCGGCAGATCTCCGGCTCCGGCCCGAGCGGCGCGGACCTGCCGTCGCGGAAGGCCCATTCGCCGCGCTCCGGCGAGTCTTCCGCCCTGACGTAGCTGTTGATCATGAAGCGGCGGTCGCGCGCCGTCCGGTTCGGCCCCGAGCCGTGGACCGTGTAGAGCGTCCAGAGCAGCAGGTCGCCCGGGTCCAGTTCACAGACCACGGCGGCGCCCGGGTCGAGCCCGGCCCGGCGCAGTTCGTCCTCCTGGGTCTCACCGACCATGATTGGCCCGTCGTCCGACAGGCCCAGATAGCCCAGCTTGTGGCTGCCGGGGAAGACCTCCAGCGCGCCGTTCTCCGCGTCCTGCCGGTCGATTGCCAGACCGGTCGTGACGTAGCCGCCCAGCAGGTCGCGGTAGAGTTCCGGGCGCTCCCGGAAGCGCAGGTCCTGGTGGAAGCGGTAGCGCGTGTACTTGGCGCCCGGCGGCTTCCAGTGAATCTGGTTGGCGATCTGCTTGATGTCGCGGCCGAGCAGCGGTTCCAGGACCGCCAGGTAGCGGGGGTGCCGGCGCAGGGCCTCCAGGACCGGATTGATCCAGGCGAACCAGTGGGCCTGGAGGACCACCTTCCGGCCGGCCTCGGGATCGTCGAGGATCTCGAAGTAGAGATTGCGGTCTCGGTAGCTGGCCCGGTGCCGCAGGGCTTCGGCTTCGACCCTTTCGACCTCGGCGCGAAGCGCGGCGACTTCGTCGGGCGGCAGGAAACCGCGCAGGATCGCGTAGCCCTGTTCGTTCAGCCGCGCGACGTGGGTTGCCGTCATGCCGTCCGCTCCGCTTCGCGCCAGATTACCGGGAAGGACGGATGGTCCATGGGGGCGCCGGGCTCGAGGTGCACCTCGGGGTAGGGCGGGGAGGTCTTCCAGGGCCGCGGCGCGAAGCGCGCGTCGTCGCCGAGCCAGCGGCTCGAGAAGCCGCGCCGCCGGGTTGTCAGCTCCGTGGTGGCCGGCGCGCCGTGGAGCGTGCGCATGTGGAAGGCGATGCAGTCGCCAGGCGTCATATCCCACGAGAGGATCTCGTGCCGGCCGCGCTCGGCGTCGATGTCGGGAACGCTGGCGTAGTCCTCGGCCCCCGCGCCGTAGTTCCGGTGGTCGATGAACTTGCGCGGATAGAACAGCTTCTCCCAGCGATGGGAGCCGGCGACGAATTCGGGGCAGGCGCGGCGGGGCACCGGATCCAGCGGCAGCCAGATCGAGCACAGCTGGCTACCGTCGACGCCGTAGTAGGTCAGGTCGTGGTGCCAGGGCGTCACCTCGCGGGTGCCCGGCTCCTTGACCAGCACGTGCTCGTGATAGATTCGCGCCCGGCGCGACCGGGTCAGGCGCGCGGCGATCTCCGCCGCCGGCGAGCGGCGGACGAAGTTCTCGTACTCGGGGATCCGCCGCCAGTTGCAATAGTCGTCGTAGAAGCCGCCGGGTGCGCCCTCCGGGGTATAGACCGTCGCATCCGGCCCCGGCGCCCGGAAGTTCTTCTCCACCCCCGCCGCCAGGCTTTCGAGCCAATGGCCGTCGAACAGGCCGCGCAGGCAGACCGCGCCGTCGCGCTCGAAGGCGCGGATCTCCTCCTCGCGGACCGGGCTCATGACTCCGAGCCTCGGCCGGGTATCGCGAAGCGGGCCTCGGGGTCGAGGAAGCGGTCGAGCACGTTCTTGAGGATGCGCGAAATGCTGTTGTCGTAGTTGCCGTGCGACAGGCTGCCGCAGAAGGTGATCGATCCGGTCGAGAAGACGGCGCCGCCGGCCGGCGTCTCGAAGAAGGTCATGTCGGCCCGGATCAGCGAGTCCAGGGGCTCTCCGGGCCAGGTCGCGACGTGGGTCAGGTGCTCCTCCGGCACCAGAACGAAGGAGGGGCCGTGCCCCTCCGAGCTGGCCAGCACGAGGGCGTGGTCCGGCGAGCCGAGCCGGCGGTCGACCCGGTCGAGCTCGTAGCCCGCCGCGCCGCCGCCGCAGACGCCGAAGTCACCCAGGATCTCGTCCTCGACCCCATCGAAGATCCACGCCGCCCGGGGGTCGCCGGACTCCGGGCGGCGCCGGTAGTACGAACCCTCGAAGATGCCCTGGGCGGAGAAACCGACGCCGGCGATGCGCTGTGGCGGCCGTCCGTTGCGCCGCCAGAGGCCGCCGTAGGCCCCGTCGAAGGCGTTGTAGTACTCGCCGGGCTCGGCCGCCCAGGCCCGGATGCCGCCTTCGCCGCGCCGGATCTCCAGAACGCCGGGCAGTTCCTGGTGGAGCGCGACCCGCCAGTAGAACCCGTTGCCGCCCAGATAGCAGAATCGGCCGCCGCCGTCGCGATAGCCCTCCAGGGCGTCGAGGGTCTCCTTGGTGTGATACTCCGGGTGCGACGCGGTCAGCACGCAGCGGTAGCCGGCCAGCGCCTCGACCCCCTCGTCGTGAACCTCCTGGTCGGTCAGCAGGTCGTAGTCGTAGCCCCGGTTCTCCAGCCAGTCGAGCAGGTGGGTATCGGCCTGAAAATGGCGCAGTCCCGAGCCCCGGTCCTCGGCAATCGAGATGTAGCCGGAGCGCAGGGTCAGCATGGGACGCAAGCGCGAGGCGTGGCAGATCCCGCTGCCGTCGCCGTGGAAGTCGTAGGTCGAGAGGCCGTACTCGGTGTGGTCGGCGGGGTTGTGCGGATAGGCGTGCCAGGCCTGGGCCCGCTCGCGCCAGTGGGGGCCGAAGTCGAGCCGCCGGTGGTTGCCGTAGATCACGTAGGTGAAGGTCGGCACGATGACACAGAGATCGGACTTTCGGCTGCCCTTTGGCGGGCAGACGAAGAAGGGGATCGTGTCCTCGTGCCCGCCGCAGCGAAGCCGCGCCGCGTAGGCGCCGCTCGGCAGGTCTTCGGGGACCGTGTAGCTGAAGTCGGTCTCCCAGCCGCAGTCGTAGAGGTCGTCGTCGTGGAAGTGGATCGCGCCGTACTCTTCGGGGGCGTGGCGCCAGCACATCTCCCGACCGCTCCAGTTCGATCCCTTCATGCCGCGGGCCGGCAGGTTGACCAGCGCACCGTCGATGCCGTGCGGCCCGAGATCATCGATCCGGGTCGTCTCGATGCCGCGGGCAAAGTCCCAGTGGGCCAAGCGGCCGGCCACCTCCCCGCCACGCGCCGCGGCCTCGACCTCCTCGGCGCCGAGCGCGCGGTCGAAGACCTGGGGCCGTTCGATCTTGCCGTTGAAGTGGCCCGTCACCGGCCGGCCGCCCAGCGCGCCGATGTGGAAAGCCGCCGGCGTGGCCGGAACGGCTTGCGCCTCGGCCTGCGCCATATCCGGCGTGTCGCCGTAGAGCGCCGGGTCGAGCGGCGCCTGGCCCAGCGTCAGCCGTCCCGCCGTCCCGTCGTAGCTGACCCAGAGCCGGAACCAGCGCCGCTCGGCAAGCGGCGCTGCCAGCGACAGGTGCAGCGGCTCGGCGTCGCCCCGGCCGAGGACCGCGTAGGCCGCGCCGTTCTCGCCGAGGCCGAGGGCGGCGCCGCTGCCGGTTTCGGGATCGAAGCAGGAGAGCACCGCCTGCACGCCCCGGCGCGGCAGGGTCGGCCAGACCGTGGCCAGCAGGGTGAAGTTGCCGAGCGCCGGCAGCCGGTTGGGCGCGTCGACACGGGCGTAGGAGCCGCGGTGGATCGCCTGGCGCCGCGAAGGATAGGAGCCGGCGAAGGTGGCCTGGACCGGCTCCTCGCGCCGGCCGGGCCCGTCGGGGTTGGGATCGGCGCAGGCGATGCGCACCAGCTCTGCGCTGTAGGGGTCGGGGCCGGTGCTGCTGACCTTGAACTCGATGGTCTCGCCGGGCCGGAGCGAGAGCCGGTCGGCATAGCCGGTCAAGGGGATCATGGCTGGACTCCTGAGCGGGGGCGCCTCGCGGGCTGTCCGGGAAAGGCTTGCATAGGCCGTGACGGCCCGCAATCGTCCCGTGATGGACTGGCTGGCGGAAAGTCTCGGGCTGTCGATGGCGCAGCTTGCGGTAGGGCTCCTGATCGCGACGCTCGGCGCCGTGGTGAAGGGGCTCGCCGGGTTCGGCGCCTCGATGATCTGGGCCGCGGGCCTCGCCCTGGTCCTGCCGCCGCGCGCGGTCGTGCCCTTGGTGCTGATCTTCGAGGTGGCCAGCAGCCTTCACCTGCTCCCCAGGATCTGGCGCCAGGTGGACTGGCGGTCCCTGCGCCTGCTCCTGGTCGCGACCTGGCTGGCGACGCCCTTCGGCATCATGCTGCTGGCGACGTTGCCGGCCGACCCTCTTCGCCTCGCCCTGGCGGCCGCGGTTCTGACCGCGGCGGTCCTGATCGGCCGCGGCTTCGCGCTCCGCGCTGTGCCCGGCACCGCGGCCACCCTGACGGTCGGCGCCAGCGCCGGCGTGCTGAACGGCAGCATGGCCATCGTCGGGCCGCCGGTCATCCTGTTCTACTTCTCGTCGCCGCTCGGCCTGCGCGCGGGGCGGGCCTCACTGGTTGCCTTCTTTCTCGGCACCGACACGGTGGGGACCGCCATGTTGGCCGCCCAGGGCCTGATAACGGGCGAGACACTTGCCCGCGCCGCGCTCTTTCTGCCGCTGGTCCTGCTCGGCACCGCGCTGGGCAATCTGGGCTTCACCCGGGCGTCCGAGGCCGCCTTCAGGCGCGCGGTGCTGGGCCTCCTGGTCGCGCTGGCGCTCGCCCTGGCCTCCCAGGTTGTCTGGAGCCACCGTGCGTTCTTTTTCTAGATAATTGGCGCGTCCGGCGCCGGGCCGCAGCTATTCCTCGAGGAACTTCACGCCGACCTTGTCATGGGCTCGCCAGCAGACCCGGCATTCCTCTACGTCGCCCGACGGCATGCGCAGCTTCAGGTACTTCGGCGGCTCCTTCATGTGGCGCGGCAGACGGATGCTGGCGCCGCCGTCCGAAAGGTTGAGGATCATGCAGGGCAGCGGCTTGCCGTCGTCGGCGATGATTTCGGCGGCGACCAGGGCCTTGCTCCGCGCCCGCGGCGGCGGCGCCTCGCGCCCGGCTTTGCCGTTCGAGGCCGCCGGCGCATCGTCGGGCAGGGGCGTCAGGGTGAGGATGTCGTCGAGCTCCTCCGGCAGCGCGTGCTCGGCGGTCAGCTCGAGCGTGGCCTCCAGCGAGGCCGGCACCTCCTCGGGCGCTTCGGTCGTGGGCGCGGTCAGTATGGCGACCATGGCCTCGATCAGCTCGAGATGGCCGTAGGGCTTCGCCAGCATGCCGTCCGCGCCGAAGGCCATGACGTCGTCCCGGCGGTCCTCGCCGATGATGCCGGACTGCACGAGGACCGGGGTCTCGCAGCCGGCCTCGGCGAGCACGGCCATCACCTCGAAGCCGTCGAGATCGGGCAGCCCGACGTCCAGGACGACCAGGTCATAGGCGCCGGTCTTGGCCAGTTCGGCCGCCGGCACGCCCCTGTTGACGATGACGCAGTCGTGGCCGCTCTTGGCGAGCATCTCCTCGACGCTGCTCGCCCAGGCCAGATCATCCTCAACCAAAAGAACCCGCATGGCCCTCGTTGCTCCAGGCCTCTGAAAACACTCCTAAAAAATAACCGCCCGGAAGTCCTTTATGCTTAACCGAAACATTTTAACAAAAGATGGCCGGTCGGCTCATTTTGGCGGCTTGGCGGTAAAGAGCGCCTTGCATTTCTGTGCTTTCCTTGTGTCTTCGCGGTGCGGGTAACTTCTGATCCATACTCCTGTGGTGTGATCGGCACTTAACCATTGGAGCGAGAGGACCTTCGTGCCCCTATCGGAAGTCAGGACCGGGACGCGACGCTACGCCGGCATCGAGGCACGACCCCACGCCTCGAGACGCGCCGGCGGTGGCGCGGCCAGGTTCTTCGCCCTGCTGCAGATTCCGCTCTCGCTGGCCGCGCTGGGCCTGTTCGCGGCCCTGATCCTGCGCGGGCCGGACTCCCTGCTGGTTCTGCACGGCTTCCTCACCGGCGAGGGCGCGCGTCTTTCCTCCGCCGCGCCCAAGGCTGTCCTGGCCGACGCCGAGGGTGAGCCGGGCACCGGCGAAGGCGCACCGGAAGCTGGGTTCGCCGCGCCCGAAGAGGGCGGTGCCCAAGTTGACGCTTCGGCGGAGAGCGCGGCGGAGGCCGCACAACTGCCATTACCGGGCAGTCTGGACGGGGCGGTCAGCGGCGCGACGCTAAAGGATTTCGACCGGCGCTGGCGCGAGGACCGCCGCAGCGCCGTGCGCGAAGAGGTGGCCGAGCATCCCCCCGTCGTCGCCGCGCAGATCGCCGTCCGGCGCCCGCGCCTGATGGTGATCTCGGCGCACGGCGGCGTCCCCAGGGCTGTCTACACGCCCGCAGCGGGGCCCGGCACCCAAGACTACGGGGCCTTCCTCGAAGGCAAGCTGCGCGAGACCGGCACCATCGTCGTCGAGGTCAAGTCGCGCGAGCCCAGCGTGATCTTCGCGACCGCGACCCGGGCGGTCGACTGGCGCTTCGTCTTCGCCGAGGACGCCGAGGTTCTGGCGGTGCACGTCGAGGGCGCCCTTGCGCCGACCGTGACCGGCGTGCCGCGCGACGTGCCGCTCACCGTGCGCAGCCGCGCCTACGGCGACCGCGACTCCGCCGGTCGGGTCAGAGAGATCGCCGCCGGCGAGCCCGACGATGCGAACACCCGAGAAATCCGCGCCAATCTGGCCCGCTTCCAGGCGAGCTACCCCGGGCTGCCCATGACCATCTTCGAGCAGCACACCCTGGAACGCGTGACCCTGATCGACGAGGGCGCCGAGACCAAGAGCGCCGGTCTCGACGAGAACTGATCGGGGTTAGGACCGCTAAGCCCGGCGCCTTGCGGCGTCATACCAGCGCGCACCCGCGGGCGCCGGGCCCTCGCTGGGCTTGCAACTCTCTCTGACCATCGTTCCCCGTCGGCACGGGCTGCTCGATCTGCAGTGTGCCGGGAAGACGCGCGTCGAGGGCGTCCAGGCAATCGCCCGCCAGGATTTGGGATCTGGCCTCCGCACCGCCCGGCGTTGCGCGCGCTTCTCCCGTTGTCCCAACGTCCGGGACCGCCACAAGGAGTCCCGCGAGTACAAGGCTCTGTAGCATGGCGTAAGCTCCATTCGAGGATTGATGCGATCAACCGACGCCGCACTGCCGGGGAAACGTCACACGGCGATATCCAGGAACCTGCCGCGCGTTCGGTCGGCGGGCTTGCCGCCGGTCTCGCGCTTCTGCGGCTCTGCAGCTCCGGGCTCGGCGATCCGCGTGACAGGCGCGGCGCGATCGGGGGTGCTGCGTCTGGGCAGGCGGACGAGGCGGTCGGCCTCTAGCGGGGCGAAAGTCTGCATAGCGATCCTCCTCGCACAGTATGTGTGAATTGGACGTGGGGGGCGGTCGACGATCCGGGAACCTGGTAGGAAGACCGGTTCTGATAGAATTCCTCTATGTTCAGCGGTCGTTGATCGGAGAATTCTATTACGGCGCCGGTGAATTCCATTGGCAGCCCTTCGGCGCGTAGCCAAGTCAAACATGGCAAAACCAGCGCGACGGGGAGGGGGCGGATCGATGCGGCGTTTCAAGAATATCCTGGTGCTCTACCAAGGAAGCGTGGGCAACGAGCAGGCCTTGACCCGGGCCGTGGATCTGGCGAAGTCGAACGGCGGCAGACTGACGGTCGCGGAAGTCCTGCCTAAGCTTCCCAGCGATGCGATGGCGACGCTGGGCCCGTTCACCGTCAGCGAAAACCAGGCCCAAAAATGCTTTCTCGAAGAACGTGAGGCTCACCTAGACCGGCTGACCGACTCGATCCGGCGCGAAGGGATCGAGACGAAGGTCGCGGTGATGATCGGCAAGCCGTTTCTGGAGGTGATCCGCGCGGTGCTGCGCGAGCACTACGACCTCGTGGTTATGACGGCGGACATCTGGAAGGGACTGCATCAGATCACCTTCGGCAGCACTTCCATGCACCTGATGCGCAAGTGCCCTTGCCCGGTCTGGGTCATGCACCCCAGGGCCGGGCCTCGATTTCGCAGGATCCTGGCGGCGGTCGACCCGAGCGTGACCGATCCCTCGGTCGATCCGCTGACCCTCAAGATCATGCAGCTGGCAAGCTCCTTGGCCCGCATCGAAGACTGCCACCTGGACATTGTGCACGCCTGGGACTTGCAGGGCGCCGATCTCGACACCAGCCAGTCGGAGATATCGGACGAGATCATGACGCGGCTCGTCGACCGGAACCACGACAGCCACCGATCCAGCGTGCAACGGCTGGTCGACCAGAGCGATCTGCACGGTCTCGATTTCGAGGTCCACCTGCCGAAGGGGGAGGCTGCGCGGCTTGTCCCGCAGTTCGCCCGCGATCAGGGGAGCGATCTGATCGTGATGGGCACGATCGCGCGATCCGGGATATCGGGTTTTCTGATCGGTGACACGGCGGAGCTGGTGCTCCGCCAGGTCGAGTGCTCGGTGCTGGCGGTCAAGCCGGACGGTTTCGTCACGCCGGTGATAGCAAGCGACTAGCGATCTTCGGTCCAGTCACTCCATCACCGTCACTTCCGGCACGTTCTGCTTCAATACCTTGCGGATTAAATCCGCGAGCGTGTGGAACTCGTCCTGGCGGGCCGAATGCCGTCGCCAGACCATGCCGATCATGCGGAACGGGGAGCGCGGCTGGAGGCGTTTGGCCACGACCTGCGTATCCTGCATGACCTCGGCGCGCACATAGAGCGCGGGCAGGAAGGTCAGCCCCATGCCCATGCCCACCATCTGGCGAAGCGTGTCGAGGCTCGTGCCCTCGTAGTCGTGAGACAGCGTAGCGCCGAATTGATCGCAGAGATCGCGCACCTGATCGTGCAGCCGGTGGCCCAGTTCCAGCGTCAGCACGTTCTCGCCCTTGAGGTCCGAACGCGCCGCGTCCTCGCGCCCCGCGAGCGGGTGCTCGACCGGCGCCACGACCCACAGGGGCTCGCGGAACAGCCGAACGCTCTCCAGCTCGGCGGCCTTGACGGGAAGCGGAAACAGCAGCAGGTCGAGCGTGCCTTCGTCCAAGCCGGTCAGCAGGGTCCGCGGCATGCCCTCGCGTACGTAGAGCTTGAGGTCCGGATAGGCCTCGTGCAGCTCCGGCAGGATGTGAGGCAGCAGATAGGGACCCAGGGATTGAAGCACCCCGAGCCGGACCGTTCCGCCGAGGACGCTCTGTCCGTGCTTGGCCAGGTCGACGATCGCCTGCACCTCGCGAAGAACGGTTCGCGCGCGGCCCGCGATCGTGCTGCCGATCGGCGTGAGCAGCACGCGGGATCGGCTCCGTTCGACCAATTGCACGCCGAGCTTGTCTTCGAGCTCGCGGAGCTGCCCGCTCAGGGTCGGCTGCGTGACGTTTGTCGTTTCCGCCGCCCGGCGGAAATGAAGCGTCTCCGCGACGGCGACGAGGTAACGCAGTTGCTGCAAGGTCGGCATGCGTCCATTCCACGAAGCGGTTGGGCGCCTTGTTAGAGAAGATCTATCAAAACGCCGTTTCGTATCGATTGGTTCAATTAGTGTGTTGGGCCCATACTTCAAGACGTGGCGGCTTGCGGTGCGCGAGGCCGCATCCTTGGAGGTTTCGGATACATGCACAGGTTCCGCGACATTCTGCTCGTTTGCGACGAGCACAAGATCGACGACTCCCTTCGCGACCGCGCCATATGGCTGGCGAAGACCAACGGCGCGCGGATCACCTTGATCGATGTCCTGGACGCCGCGCCTGGAGAGCTTTCCAAGCTGTTCGCCGCGCTTCCCGGTCACAGGGCGAAGGACTTCGAGTTCGAGTTCCTTGAATTCCGACGGGCCCGGCTGGCGGACGTTGCCGCGCCGCTCAAGGCGGCGGGGATCGAAACGAGAGAGCTGGTCGCCCAGGGAATTCCCTTCATAGAGGTGATCCGCGCCGTCCTGCGCGGCGGCCACGACCTGGTCATGAAGGCGGCGTCCGGCGGTGCGGACGGCAAATCGCCGTTCTTCGCCAGCACCGACCTTCATCTCCTGCGGAAATGCCCCTGTCCCGTCTGGGTGACCAAGAGGAGCGGGCGCCGACCCTACGCGAAGATCCTCGCGGCCGTGAACCCCGATCCCGACGACCCGGTGAAGAGCGGGCTCAACAAGCTCACCATGGAGTTGGCCGCTTCCTTGTCCGCGATGGAAGAGAGCGAGCTTCACGTCGTTAACGTGTGGCGGCTCGAGGAAGAGGAGACCCTGCGCCTCAGCGGATTCACAATGATGTCCCAGGCGGAGGTCGACCTGCTGGTTGAGTCGAGGCGGGGGTCGAGCGAGAAAGCGCTGAAAGATCTCATGCACCGCCACCTGGGGCCCGACCGGAGCAGAACGGCCCATCTGATCAAGGGCGTGCCCCGGGAAGAGATCCCTCAGCTGGCGAGCCGCGAGCAGGTCGACCTGATCGTCATGGGCACCGTCGGCCGCGTCGGCGTCCGCGGGCTCTTCATCGGCAATACCGCCGAGGCGATCTTGAACCGTGCGGAGTGCTCCGTGCTGGCGGTAAAGCCGCCAGGGTTCGAAACGCCGGTCAGGCTCGAGACAGCGGAGTCCGCGCCCGCACAGGCCCGGTCCCTGGTTGGCCAGGTGTGACTTTGCCCGGCTGGCCGGCTCCCCAGACCGTCAACCGCGGGTGATCGCCCGTTCCTATCAAATGAGCAGGGACTACGAACTTTGTCGATCAACGACGAACGCCACATCATCCACAAGGGGGCGCCATGCGGCGTCACCGAGCGAACCGAGGCTTCATCAGAGGGAGATCTGCAGATGTACGTTGAGAACCGGTATGATGCTCTTGTCGAAAAGCACCGGCGGATCGAAGCGAAACTGGCGGCCGAAATGAAGCGGCCGCTTCCCGATGCCTTTTCGCTTCAGCGGCTGAAGCGAGAGAAGCTGCTCGTGAAGGACGAACTGGAGTCCTGGGAGCGTCTCATGAGCGCCATCCGCCTGAAGCCGGTCTCACGCACAGCGGCGGCACTTCCCCACTAGCACCACCGGCCGGCGCCCGGCACGGCGCCGCCGGCCTGACTCGTCACCGAACCAGCGGCCCCGCCTGAGCGGCGGGGCCGTTCTATTTTGATCTCAGCCCGGCGATCGGGCTTTGAGCTTGTCCTTGTTCGCTTAACGCGAATCCGACAGCGCCGCCGCTTCGGCGCTGCAGTCGCGCGAGGGGGGCGATCCACCCGCCATCGCCGTTCGGACCTCGTCCTTTGCCGCATCGAGATCCGATAGGAACTCGGGGTCGGCACGAAGGCGTGCCACGGTCGCGGCGCCGATTACGCGCCCGGCGGAGACGTCCGTTCCCCAGTGAACGTTGCAGACGATGCGGCTATCGCCGTAGGCCAAGCCGCGGGCCAGGATCGCATCCGTCCGACTGGGCGCGATTTCGGTCAGGATCAATGCCCACGCCCACCCAATCGCGGTGTGGCCGGACGGATAGGAGCCGTTGCCGCGAAGCGCCTCCTCATAGGCCGGTGTGCAGGTCGCAGCCTTGTTGGCCATGAAGGGGCGAGGCCGCTGGTAGTGGTTCTTCGCGGCATAGGTCGCGAGCCCTGCATCGGTCAGGGACCGCCGCAGTAGGAGGTAGAGGCGCGGGGTACGCTCTTCGGAGATCGCGAACCCGAGGGCGCACGCGAAGATTCCGGCAGCAGCCGGAAAGGTGAGATCGGCATCGCTGCGCGCCAGGTCGAACCGTTCAGTATCCTGCAGCGCGAGGCTCGCCGCGCTCCTGGCCTCGTCCGCGGCCATCGCTGCGGAGCCCTCGACCGGCGGCGGCGGCAGCAGAGCCAGGCTGTTCGGCAGTTCATCTCTCGCCAGGTAGCCCTCCGCCAGTCCCCGGGCCAACTCCTCTGTATCCTCGGCCAGCGCGTCGCTCGAAAGCACCGTTGTCGCCGCGAGGACGGCCGAAACCAGGCAGAGGTGCACCCGGCCTGACAGCGACGAAAAGGTTCCTTTGCGCATATCTTTCGATCTCCGGCCCGGTTCCCGTGCTTCACCGCCGCCCGAGTTCTTATCGGCGCCGCGGGGTGCTGGATCCAGCCCAATTCTGTCGAAAACCTGGTGCCCCGAGCAGGACTTGAACCCGCAACCCCCTGATTACAAATCAGGTGCTCTACCAGTTGAGCTATCGGGGCTTTTGGTGGCGGGAAGATAGTCCGCCGCCCGCCGGCCCGCAAGGGAGGGCCGTCTCTGCGACATCTAGATGGCGCCGGCCAGCCTCGGTCCGGCCCTTTGCCTGGAAAGGGTTCCGTCCCTGGCATAGAATAAGCAAGAACGGTTTTGATTCAGGGGGTTGCATCGTGAAGGCGAGGCTTCTCGCGCGTTCTGTATCGGGGTTTCGCGGTCGCGGCCTGCGCCCGTGCGCGAGTGCCCAACCATGATCCGCCGTTCGCGCAGTCCCGGCCTACTCGCCGCCCTCGGCCTGGTCCTGGCTCTCGCCGCCTGCGCCCAGACCTCGTCAGTCGGCATGAGCGTCCGCAACGAGCGGCTCGGCCACCTCGGCCCCTTCGACAGCGTCATGATCGTGGTCCGCGAGCTGCCGCCGGAGGAGCGGGAACTGGTCGAGCGGCGGCTGGTCGCCGGGCTGCGGGATCTGGAGGTCGAGGCCGTGGTGGCCAGCGAGCTCGCCGACCTCGACGACGCGGAGATCGTCCGCACCTTTACGGAGCGCTTCGGCGAAGAGCAGCCCGACACGGTCCTGGTGGTGGAGCGGGACTCGACCCACGTGCGCCGGCGCTACGTGCCGCCCCAGTATATTCCCGGCTACTCCTATCCGATCTACTCCGGCAGATTCATGACCTGGATCCACGTGCCCGCCACCACGATACCGGGCCGCTGGGCCGAGGAGGAGGAGGGCGTCTATCTGGCCGCCCTGCTGCACGTCGAGCGGGACGAGCCGCTCTGGGCCGCCGTGGTCGGCGCCGAGGGCGACGACAGGGCCGAGTGGCGCGACGTGACCGACGAGGCCGTCACGGAGATCATCGAGCGCCTCGTCGCCGACGGCGCTTTCGACCCCAGCGTCACCTGATCTTCCCGCATCGCCCGCGCGGCAATTTGCGAACCTCGCGTGGGTGACAAATGTCACAGAATCAACGTGGTAATGACCACAGACGTATGTCTGCGAATGAGAGAGTGTTGCCGCCTTTAACGCAACTCTCATTCGGAGGGCTCTTGTTATGGGAAAGCCCGATCAGGAAACGCCGAGTTTTGAAGAGACCTATTCAAAGCATGAATTTTCCGAACTGGTTCGACTGGGGATCGCGTTAGCCGTCCTCCGGCGTCGTCGGGCAGCGCGGCGCCGCTCCAAGCCGGCGATCGCGAAGCATCAGCCCGCCCGGCAACCGCGCTTCTTCTCCCGGCCGCGGTTCGGCCGGCCGGTCCACTGAGGCGACAGTACATGAGGTCGCTCGCCGCCTTCCTGTTCTTCCTGAACCCGATCCTCTGGGCCTCCTACTTCGCGGTCACCCGGGAGGCCCTGGATCGCTATGAACCGGCGGTCTTCGCCACCCTGGACATGATGGCCGCCCTGCCGTTCGGACTGGCCATTCTCGCTTTGACCTGGAAGCGGCTGAACCGCGAGGCGCTCTTCGCGGGCTTCGTCCTGGGCTGCTTCCATGCCTCCGAGACCCTGCTCGAGATGTACGCGCTCGACCACACCACGGCGACCAACACCGGCGTGGTCGCGAACCTCCAGGGAGTCGTCGCCATCTTCATCGCCGTGGTAATCCTGGGCCGCCGGATCGGCCCGCCGACCTGGTTCGCCGCCCTCCTTTCCCTGGCCGGAGTCGCGATCCTGATGCTGGAATCGGCGGAAGCGGGCGGCCATTGGTACGGCGACGTCCTGGCCATACTGGCCATGGTGCTCTTCACGATCCACATCTTCGCGATCGACCATTTCACCGCCGACACGAAGCTCAGCATCGTCTGCTGCCTCGGTGTCGAGCAGGTGGTCGCCGCCCTGGTGACGGGCGCGGGCTCTAGCGTGCTGGCCGACTGGTCGACCTTCGCCATGCCCGGGCAGAGCGACATGCTGATCATCTTCTACATCGCCGTCTTCACCGGGCTGCTGCCCTCGGCGATCGCCCTATTCTTCCAGCCTTACGTGTCGCCGGTCTTCGTCGTCTTCGTCTACCTGATCGAGCCGCTCTGGGTCGCGCTCATCGCTTTTCTCTACATCGGCGAGACCCTCACCCCGATCGGCTACATGGGCGGCGGCCTGGTCATCCTCGGCGCCCTGATCAACACCCTGTTCGACAAGTCCGAGGGCAGCCGGGAGGCGGCCCCGGCGGGGGCAGGGGCTTGACCGGCCGCTCGGGTCTTTCGATTCCGCCGGCGAACGCCTATCTCTTTCGAAGCCCGAAGGGCGGTCGCGGAAGAGACAGGAGGGAAAGGCCCATGGAGTATCTGCACACGATGGTGCGCGTGAAGGACATCGACGCGTCGCTCGACTTCTACTGCAACAAGCTGGGTCTGGTGGAGACCCGTCGTTACGACAGCGAGAAGGGCCGCTTCACCCTGATCTTCCTGGCCGCCCCCAACGACGTGGAGCGCGCCAAGGAGAGCAAGGCGCCCCTGGTCGAGCTGACCTACAACTGGGATCCGGAGGAATACGGCGGCGGCCGCAACTTCGGGCACCTGGCCTACCGGGTCGACGACATCTACGAGACCTGCCAGCGGCTGATGGACGGCGGCGTCACCATCAATCGGCCGCCGCGCGACGGCCACATGGCCTTCGTCCGCTCGCCCGACAACATCTCGATCGAGCTGCTCCAGGCCGGCGAGGCCCTGCCGCCCCAGGAGCCCTGGGCCTCGATGCAGAACACCGGCGAGTGGTGACGCGGAACTAAACCGCCCCTTCGTCATGGCCGGGCTTGACCCGGCCCTCCAGTGGTTGGTGACTGTCGCGCCTGGAGCCCTTGATCACGGTCATCCTTCGACACGCTCAGGATGAGGGTATGTGCTCGAAGCATTTCGCCCTCACCCTGAGCTCGTCGAAGGGTGATGGTTCCGACTGAGCACTTTTCCAGCAGCTCGCTAGACCTCTTCGTCCCGTCAAAGGCGCATGGAGAAAAAACCGGCGCTTCCCGTCTGGCGCCGGTTTCTCTGCCTGTGGCAAGCTCCCGGTCTTTGCTTCAGGCAGGGGGAGGGGATGCACGGGCCGACGCGGGACCAGGTGGACTGGGCGCAGCCCTTTCCGCACGAGGAGTATGTCGCGCGGCAGGATGTCGTGCGCCGGGCGCTCGAAGCCCAGGACTGCTCGGGCATGCTGGTCACCAGCCCGGCCGACCTTAACTATCTCTTGGGCTACGACCAGATCTGGTTCGCTCTCGACGCCCTCTGTTCCTGCTTCCTGCCGGTCGACGGCGACCCCCTCTTTTTCGACAACGACGGCCACGAGGTGCTGGTCTCGGTCACTCCCGAGATCGCCGCGGTCCACTACTTCGACCGCGGCCCGGTGCGCGACCACATCTCGTCGCTGGCGGACGAGGTCGCGCGGCGCGGCTGGGCGCGCGGCAAGATCGCGCTGCAGCCGCGCTGCTACGGCCCCCATCCTGACCATGTCCGGGCGGTCGGGCGCCGCTGGGAGGAGGCCGGCGCCGAGATAGCCGACGCCTCCGACCTGATCGAGGACGTCCGGCTGATCAAGTCGCCACGCGAGATCGCCGTGGTCCGCCAGGCCGCGGAGATCGCCACGGCCGCCATGGCGCTCGCCCGCGACTCGATCCGGGCCGGCATGACCGAGACCGAGCTCGAGGGGATCATCGTCGGCGAGATGATGAAGCGCGGCGGCGGCTATCCGGGCATCCGCACCATGATCGGCGGCGGTCCCCGGGCCGGCTGCCACCACGAGCCGCCGTCGCACCGCAGGTTTCGCGCAGGCGACGTGATCCACATCGATTTCTGCGCCAGCCTGCACCGCTACCACGTGAACGTCTGCCGCAGCTTCGCCCTGGGCGCGGTCGACCCGCGCTGGACCGCGCTCTTCGAGCGCAACGAGCCGATGATGGACCTCCTGGTCCGCGAGGTCCGCCCCGGCGATCCCATGTCGAGAATGCACGAGATCGCGATGGGCTTCGCGGAGGCCCACGACCTGGCGCGCTTCGAGTGGCTTATCGGCGGCTACACGCTCGGTATCGCCCTGCCGCCCGACTGGGTCGGGCGCCACCGCCCCAAGCCGCGCGAAACCATCCCGCCGCCCGCCCTGGCGCCCGGCCTGGTGATGAACTTCGAGAACCAGTACGACAGCTACCGGGAGAACTGGTCGAGCGCGCCCGGCGCCGGCCTGATCGACACGCTCCTCATGGGAGAGTCGGGATTCGGAATTGTGACGCCTCTGTCGCGCCGGCTGGAACAGGTCGGGTGAGGGCCCGGCCCTCTTTGCCGCGGCCGGGCCCCCGTCCGTAGCAGCCTTACGGCAGCGTGAAGGTCAGCTTGGGCAGGTTCAGCAGGCCGACGGCGGACTCTGTCACCTTGCCGCTGTCGAGGTAGACGGTGATCTCGCTGAAGGCGGTGCGCGCATTCAGTGGGCTGCTGCCCTCGATGCCCTGGAATTTGCCGGTGCCGGCGGTCAGCGTAAATTCGCCCTGGCACCCGAGGAAGCTCTTGCCCTCACAAGTCCAGTTGGCGAAGACGTTGTCCTCGTCCCGGTCGGTGATGATGCACTTGCCTTCGCCTTCCTGAGCGCCGCTCTTGAGGTCGATGACGAAGTCGCCGGGGCAGACCAGCGCGACGGTGTCGAGCTTGCCCTCGGCGTTCTTGACGAAGAGATTGCCGGCGAAGACACCGATGAAGAGCCCCTCGTTCTCGCCGGTCTTGAAGTATCGGCCCTGGCTGATCCAGGGCGAGGTCGCTTCGACCGTCCTCTCTTCCTCGGCGGTCGCCGTCTGCACGCCGCCGATCGTTAGAATTGCCGCGGCGAGCGCGATGCCTTTCACAAATCTATTCATTCCCTGTCTCCCTTTCTGTTCAATGCGGCGCCGTCAGTCAGTGCCGTGGTTGACGTCATTACGCTTCTTCCGGCAAATCGGATGGCTCTTCCTATTCCGGAGAAGGGCAGAGTAGCCCTTCCAAGTCGTCCTTTGGGCACCCTTTATTGTTGCCCGCGAATAAGTAAAGCCGGCCTGGGCGCTGCGGTATTGAAAGCGATCAGAGCGGCGAGGCACGCGGAGGCGACACGGCGGCGAACGACGATCTCCAGCCGCGCCAGTCGGTCCGCCTGCTGGCCAGCCCCCATTTCCTGACCGAAAGCGGCCTAGTACCCGTAGGTGTCGCGCGCTTGCGCCGCCTTCCGCGCTGAAGGCGGGCCGATTCCTCCGAAGCTTTGTCAGGGGCCGCCGGCACCCTGAGGCTTTGCCGTCCGGGAGGCTAGATTGAGAACATTCGCGAGTGGTCGCGGTCCAATCGCGTTTAGGCCGGCGCGAGTGATTTTTCCATGAATACCCTCACGTGCGGATCGCGCCCATGCGTTGGTGGACCGCGCCGAATAATCCGGAAGCCGTGCCGTTCGTACAGGCGAAGGAGATCGGTCATCATCTCCGCGGTATCCAAGTGCAATGTCTTGAATCCTGCGGCGACAGCGTCCTTTTGAAGGTGATTTAGGAGCACGCTGCCGATGCCTCTGCCTTGCTGCTCCGGCGCGACGGCAATCTGCTCGATCGTTCGTGACAGGGAGTCGTCATTGAAGATCGCCACGCCAACGATGCGGCCGCCAAGGTGCCCACAAAGCACGCGCTGCTCGGCAATCGCATCCGGTAACCAATCATATGCGTTCTCAGATTGACTGCGGCCTAGTTTTTGAACGTAGACACCAAAGGCGCTGCGAAGTATGGCCTCGCAATGCTTTGCTTCGGAAGGCGTGACCGGTCTCAACTCGATCATATCCAGCGCCAAAGATCGTCGTTACTTCAATCCCTGCCGTCGAGGGTCAGAAGCGGGGCGTAGAGGTCCGGCCGGCGGTCGCGGAACAGGCCCCAGGAGGCCCGCTGGGCGCGGATCTCCTCCAGGTCGAAGCCGGCGGTGATGACCGCCTGCTGGTCGCCCGCCTCGGCCACCTTCTCGCCGGTCTGGTCCGCGATGAAGGAGCCGCCATAGAAGGTCATCGCAAAGCTATCGCCCTGCTCCGTGCCGATCCGGTTCGAGGCGATCAGCGGGGTGAGGTTGGCCGCGGCGTGGCCCTGCATGGTGCGCTGCCAGTGAGCCTTGCTGTTCAGCTCCGGGGCCTGGGGCTCGCTGCCGATTGCCGTCGGGTAGAACAGCAGCTCGGCGCCCTGGAGCGCCATGGCCCGGGCCGCCTCGGGGAACCACTGGTCCCAGCAAACCGCCGCGCCGATCGCGGCGTAGCGGGTCCGCCAGACCCGGAACCCCGTGTCGCCAGGATTGAAGTAGAACTTCTCCTGGTAACCGGGGCCGTCCGGGATGTGGCTCTTGCGGTAGAGGCCGAGGTTGCTCCCGTCGGCGTCGAGCACCACCAGCGAATTGTAGTAGGCGTTGTTGGCCCGCTCGAAGAAGCTGACCGGCAGGACGACCGCGAGCTCGGCGGCGAGCGCGCTCATGCGCTTGATCGCCGGGTTGTCTGCGACCGGGGTCGCCAGGGCGAAAAGCTCCTGCTTCTGGTCCTTGCAGAAGTAGGGGGTCTCGAAGAGCTCCTGGATCAGGACGATCCGGGCGCCCTTGCCGGCCGCCTCGCGCACCAGCGCTTCGGCCCGGGCCAGGTTCTCTTCCTTGTCCCAGGTGCAGGCCATCTGCGTGGCGGCAACGGTGACGCTGGTCATGGCAATTGGACCCAGTAGTTAGCCATTCAAGTACATTGTCATTGCCGGGCTTGACCCGGCAATCCAGGAGCGGCCGGCAACCCTGGATGCCCGGGTCGAGCCCGGGCATGACAAGAGCGGTTTGCCGCGGAAGCCTCACTCATTCCTTCCAACGGCATCGCATATCTACAGCATGTCCAAATCCCGCGCCGTCTGGTCGATCGCCTTCTTGGCGCGCTCGACCAGGAGGTCGATCTCCTGGCGCGAAATTGAGAGCGGCGGCGAGAACACCAGGCTGTCGCGCACGGCGCGCATGACCAGGTTCTCGGCCAGGCAATGGTCGCGGGCCCTGATGCCGACCTCGCCGAGCGGTTCGAAATGCGCCCGCGTCGCCTTGTCGCTGACCAGCTCGACGGCGCCGAACATGCCCATGCCGCGCACTTCGCCGACCAGCGGGTGGTCCTCCAGCGCCTGGCGCAGGCTCGACTGGATGTAAGGCCCGGTGTCGTCGCGGACCCGTTCGACCAGGCCCTCCTCCTCCATCAGGCGGATGTTCTCCAGGGCGACGGCGCAGGGCACCGGGTGGCCCGAGTAGGTGAAGCCGTGGAAGAACTCGCCGCCTTCCTCGGTCAGGGCGCCGGCGACCCGCTCGCCGACCATAAGCGCGGAGAGCGGCAGGTAGCCCGAGGTGATGCCCTTGGCCAACGTCATGAAGTCGGCCTCGATGGCCAAGGGCTCGCTGGCGAACCAGTGGCCGGTGCGCCCGAAGCCGCAGATCACCTCGTCGGCGACCAGCAGGACGTCGTGCTTCTTGCAGATCCGCTGGATCTCGGGCCAGTAGCTCTCGGGCGGGACGATGACCCCGCCCGCGCCCATGATCGGCTCGCCGATGAAGGCCGCGACCTTGTCGGCGCCGAGCTCGAGGATCTTTTCCTCGACCGCCTGGGCCGCGACCTTGCCGAAGGCCTCGGGGTCGAGGTCGCCGCCGTGATCATACCAGTAGGGCGGCATGACGTGGACGAAGCCGGGCAGGGGCAGGTCCGCCTGGCCGTGCATGGCCGCCATGCCGCCGAGGCTGGCCGAGGCCATGGTGCTGCCGTGATAGGCGTGCTCGCGGCTGATGATGACCTTCTTCTCGGTCTTGCCCATCAGGTTCCAGTAGTGCCGGACCATGCGGACCAGGGTGTCGTTGGCCTCGGAACCAGAGGAGGCGTAGAAGACCTGGTTGTAGCCCTCGGGCGTGAGCTCGGCGAGTTTCTCGGAGAGCTCGATCGGCGGCGGCGTCGCGGTCTTGAAGAAGGTGTTGTAGTAGGGCAGCTCCAGCATCTGGCGGTGCGCCGCTTCGGCCAGCTCGTGGCGGCCGTAGCCGATGTTGACGCACCACAGGCCGGCCATGCCGTCGAGCACCCGGTTGCCCTCGGAATCCTCGAGCCAGACCCCGTCGGCCTTGGTGATAATGCGGGCGCCGCCTTCTTCGGCCAGGCCCTTGGTGTCGGTGAAAGGGTGCAGGTGGTGGCGGATGTCGGTCTGGCGCCACCGGACCGTGGTGTTGCGAAGCGGCTGGCTGTTCATCGTCTGGGCTCCTGAAGCGGCTCTGGGTCTGCGGCGAAAAAGGGAAGGCACCTTGCCTTCCGGCACTATACGGCCGCCTAGGGATTGAAGCCGAGCCGGGCGCAGAGGATCAGCAGCTCGGCTTGGCGGGTCCGCCGCGACGCTTGCGCGGCGTCGGTTCCGGGCCGTCCTGTCGAGTGCTCCGTCATTCGCCGGTTCCTTGCCGAACGCCTTTCCGGCCGGAGCGGGGCGCGACCTTAATGGATCGCAGAGGGGAACCCGCTCCAGCGGGCGTGCCGGCCTGAGACACTACCTCTATACATTTAGCAAAAGGTGCTCGCGCTCCCAAGAAGAGATGACCTGCTGGTAGGCCAGCAGCTCGGTGTCCTTCACGATGGTGACGGCATCGACGAACTTCTCGCCGAGACAGCCCTTGACCGGCTTGCTCGCGTTGAACCGGGTCAGCGCGTCATAGAGCGTCCGCGGCAGGGTATGGGCCAGGCGGTAGGCGCTGCCCTCGATCGGCGCGCGGGGGCTCAGCTTCTCGACCATGCCGAGGTAGCCGCAGGCGAGCGAGGCGGCGATGCAGAGGTAGGGGTTGGCGTCGGCGCCGGCCACCCGGTTCTCGACCCGGCGGGCGGCGGCCTCGGAATGGGGCACCCTGAGGCCCACGGTGCGGTTGTCGTAGCCCCAGTGGGTGTTGATCGGAGCGTCTGAGTAGGGCGTCAGCCGCCGGTAGGAGTTCACGTTGGGGGCGAGCAGGGGCATGACGTGCGGCAGGTACTTCTGCAGCCCGGCGACGTGCGCGAGGAACAGCTCCGTGTCCTTGCCGCTGCGCTGCGCGAAGAGGTTCTTGCCGGTCTTGCTGTCGACCACGCTCTGGTGCAGGTGCATGGAGGAGCCGGGCTCGCCCTGCATCGGCTTCGCCATGAAGGTCGCGTAGACCTTGTGGCGCAGCCCGGCCTCGCGCACCGTGCGCTTGAACAAGAAGGCCTGGTCGGCCAGGTCCATCGGCTTGCCGTGGTTGAAGTTCATCTCGATCTGGGCGGCGCCGGCCTCGTGGGTCAGGGTATCGACGTCGATCTCCTGGGACTCGCAGAAGTCGTAGACCTCCTCGAACAGCGGATCGAACTCGTTGACCGCGTCCAGACCGTAGGCCTGGCGCGAGGTCTCCCGCCGTCCCGAGCGGCCGACTGGCGGCTCGAGGGGGTAGTCCGGGTCGGTGTTGATGTCGACCAGGTAGAATTCCAGTTCCGGTGCGACGATCGCCTTCCAGCCGGCCTCGGCGTAGAGCGACAGGACCCGCTGGAGCACCTGGCGGGTCGCGATGCCGACCGGGCTGGCGTCGAAGTAGTAGGGGTCGCAGATGACCTGGGCGGTCGGTTCCTCGTACCAGGGCACGACCCGGATCGTCGCCGGGTCGGGCTTGAGGTAGACGTCCTGGGTCGCCGGGCTGATGACCCCGCCCTCTTCCTCGGGGTAGTGGCCGGTCACGGTCTGCACGAAGATCGCCTCGGGGATGCGCAGCCCGTTCGTCTTCATCCCCTTGAGGAACTTGTCGGCCGGCAGGATCTTGCCCCGGGCGATGCCCGCCATATCGGGCACCAGGCACTCGACTTCCTCGATTTTGTGTTCCTGAAGAAAGGCTTCGATGGCTTTCATGCGCGGGATCCGTCTGGCGGCGGCGCGGGGTCTCGGCGGGTCGTCGGCTAGAGGCAAGGCGCTAGCACGGGTCCTTGACGCTGGCAAGCAGCTTGACCCGGCGGCTTGGACACGCTGGGCGGGCGGGTGGTCAGGGGGCCGCGAGGCCGAGCAACTCGTGGAGCCTGACGGCGGCGCTGGAGACGTTGAGGTGGCCGGTCGGACCCTGGGTCGGCAGGCGGACCAGGAGATCGCAGCGCTCACGGGTCAGCCGGCGCAGGCGTGGGCCTTCTTTGCCCCGTCGACGAGCGACCTTGCCCGAGCGGTCAAAGGAGAAGAAGCTCTTGGTCGGACACAGGGTTGTCCGGGGAGTTTCGGATGCGCATGGACCAGATCGTCGATCTTGAATGCTACCCTCTGGACCGCCTCGAAGGCGCTGCCTGTCGCGACCTTGTCGAGCGTTGCAGGGCGGAACTGGAGGAGACCGGCTGCTGCCTCTTGCCCGGGTTTCTCACGCCCGAAGCAATCGCCGCCGCGCTCGCCGACGCGGACGCGGCCCTGCCGCGGGCCCATCAGGTCGACTTCATCACGACCTATGACGAAGGCTGTCCCAACCCCCACGGCGAACCTCTCGATTCGCTTCCTGCCGACCATCCGCGCCGCCATCCGAGCCCGACCTATATCCGGTTTATCGCCAAGGACCTGATCCGCGACGGCGACCCGGTCAAGGATCTCTTCCACTGGCCTAACATGATCGAATTCGCAGGCGGCATCCTCGGCATGTCCGCCATCTATCCCTTTGCCTGCCCGATGGCGGGCTGCATCTTTACCGTCGCGGAAGAGGGGGAACTGCAGGACTGGCATTTCGACGCCAACGATTTCATCGTGACCATCATGCTGGAAGACGCCGAGAAGGGCGGAGATTTCGAGTACGTCCCGGGCCTGCGGACGCCGGATGCGAACGACGATTTCGAAGGCGTGGGCCGCGTTTTCGACGGCAAGCACCCCGGTGTCATCCGTCCCGGCATCGAGCCCGGCACGCTGACGATCTTCAAGGGACGCTACAACCTGCATCGCGCCTCGCCGGTGGAAGGCGAGGGGCGGCGGGTCATGGCGGTCCTGAGCTATGAGGACACGCCGGACCGGGTCGGGGTGCCGAAGTTGCAGAAGCAATTCTATGGGCGCACCTCGGACGAGCTTCGCTAATCGGACGCCCTTGCTTGAAGGCCAATTCGTTTCTCGCGCGCCGATCTCGCTTCATTCGGTACGGCTCCCGGTTCCCAGCAGCTCGTAGAGCGACACCGCGGCGGCGTTGGAGACGTTGAGGTGGTCGATTGGCCCTTGGGTCGGCAGGCGCACCAGCAGGTCGCAGCGTTCCCGGGTCAGGCGGCGCAGGCCGGCGCCCTCCGCGCCCAGCACCAGCACCAGGCGGGCCGGGCGCGCCACCGCATAGATCGGCATCTCGGCCTCGGCGGCCAGCCCGATGGCGAGGTAGTCCGCCTCCCGCAGCCGGTCCAGCGAGCGGGCCAGGTTGGTCTCCTGGACGTAGGGCAGGTGCTCGAAGGCGCCCGAGGCCGCTTTAACCAGCGCGCCCGACTCGACGGCGGCGCGGCGCTCCGTGGTCAGCACGGCGGCCACGCCGAAGGCGCAGGCCGAGCGCAGGATGGCCCCGACGTTCTGGGGGTCGGTCACCTGGTCGAGCGCCAGGACGACCGCGGGGCGTTCCGGCCGGGGCCCGGCGGCCGCGATGACCGCGTCCAGGTCGGGCTGGTCGAGCGGGGCGACCTGGAGCGCCAGGCCCTGGTGCACCGCGCCCTCGGGGAGCACCTGGGCGAGGTCATGAGCCGCCGCCCGGGCGGCGGGAAGGGCTGCGTCACGGCCGGCCTTCAGCTCGGCGAGCGGCTGTTCGAGACGCTTGGCCGCCTCGTCGGTGATCAGCAGCCGCCGGATCCGGCGCCGTGGATTGGCCAGGGCGGCGAGCACGGCGTGGCTGCCGTAGAGCCAGAGCTCGCCCCCGCCTGGCGCGCCGCCGGGAGCGCCGGCGGGCCGGCGCGGCCGGCGCCGGCGCCCGGGCTCGGGCGATCCGTCGGGCCTGGACGGGCGGCGGGCCGTCTGCTTGGGCTTGCGCTTCACCATCTGCGCCCCTACTATGGCCATGGAGCAATCATGCTCCGCAAGAGCCTTCGCCGATTGGACGCGATCGAAACGGCGAGGGCGATTTGTCGTGTTTGAAGTTGACAGGCCGCAGTAAATCACCATAGTTCGCGTTTTCGTCCTGCCGGTGTGTGATTCGGCGAAGGAGGGGTGCCCGAGTGGTTAAAGGGGACGGGCTGTAAACCCGTTGGCTTAGCCTACGTTGGTTCGAATCCAACCCCCTCCACCAGCATCGCTCGGATCGCCGTGGCTCGGGTCAGGACGGACTATCAACGGTTCGCCGGCTTTGGGATCAGCGGTCAGAGGTAAAAAGGAGAGTCCCACGGGGCTTTCATGAGACCGGACCGTCGTCGCGGGTGTAGCTCAGTGGTAGAGCCCCAGCCTTCCAAGCTGGTTACGCGGGTTCGATTCCCGCCACCCGCTCCAGGCCGGGACGGGGTCGAGAGATCGGGTTTTCACGAGCGGGCTCGCGGCACCGGCGCCGGGTCGGGCCCATGACAGGAAGCAAGACACGATGGCAAAGGCAAAGTTTGAGCGTACGAAGCCGCACTGCAACGTCGGTACGATCGGGCACGTTGACCATGGCAAGACGACGCTGACGGCGGCGATCACGAAGGTTCTGGCCG